>JANPNY010000278.1:0-1767 GCA_031427745.1 Chitinophagaceae bacterium
TTATACAAGCTAAAAACAAAAAAGCGGCACAATATTGCACCGCCAATTTTTAAAAAAAGAGTTAGCAATTACTTTGCCATAGCTGCATTAATGGGCGCTCTGTCCAGGTATTGTATCATCCTGTCAATTTTATCGGTAGCATCAAAGTGCATGTCTGCATGAATCCATTGTTGCATTCTTTTACCGGTTTTATATTTTGCATTTACCATATACCATCCTAATACCCAAATGCCCGGCTGTTCAACAGATTGTGGTTGATTAACCTTTATGGGCAGCCATATTTGATTGCTGAAACTAATAGAATCAATTGTTTCTGTCCTTCTTTTTTTCCAGTAGGTTGTAATGGCGGCTTTTCCGGCAAGGCTGTCTCCGTTATTCCATACATAAACAGCATTATCAGCAAAGCTTTTCATCCAGCCATCAATGTCTCCGCTTGATAAAGCTGCAACACCCTGTCTGCCAATCTCGGCATATTTAGCATCTGCAAATTCTGCAGGCTGTGCTTTTGCGGCTGCTCCAGCGGGAGCAATAGCAGCTTCCTCTTTTGGTTCGGTTGCTGTTTCACTGTTACAACCAATAAATAATACTGAGCCTAAGGCCCATACCAGCATTTTTTTCATAATAAAAATTTTAAGGTTAAAGAAAAAGAAGGTGCGTATTAAAATGGAAGTTTATCAGGAGGAAGGAAACAGGAAGTAAAATAGTAACTTAATTTTTTAAAAGCAAGGGAAGGGTAAAAAATATTTTACACCCTGCATCAAGAACGTAGCATCTTACAGCAACATTATGCTCAAGCTGTCTGCAATAATTGTGGCTGGTTTAAGTGTATAATCAAAAACTGATTTGCTTATTTATAAAAATGAAAATCCTGCATTCCTGCTTATTTAAATCTGGCACTCACCATAAGATCCTTACTACCCGCAGTATAAACATAAAATCCCTCCCCGCTTTTAACACCCAGCTTACCTGCCATTACCATATTCGCCAGCAACGGACAAGCTGCATATTTAGGGTTACCAAATCCATCCTGCAAAACTTTTAATATACTAAGGCAAACATCGAGGCCAATAAAATCGGCCAACTGTAAGGGGCCCATGGGGTGTGCCATACCCAATTTCATTACCGTATCTATTTCCTCCACGCCAGCTACCCCTTCGTACAGGCTGATTATGGCTTCGTTAATCATGGGCATTAAAATACGATTGGCAATAAAACCAGGATAATCGTTTACGACACAAGGCACTTTCCCTAACTGTTTGCTGAGTGCCGTAATAGTTTCGGTTACTTCTTTGCTGGTGGCATAGCCATTGATAATTTCCACCAGTTTCATCACCGGCACCGGGTTCATAAAATGCATGCCGATAACTTTACTTGCTCTATTGGTTACCGCTGCAATTTTTGTGATGGAAATACTGGAAGTATTCGTTGCCAGAATGGCATCCTTTGGTGCATACGAATCTAATTGCTCAAAAATATTCAGTTTTAATTCTACATTTTCAGTAGCTGCTTCTATCACCAAGGCTGCATTTTTCACCCCTTCAATAAGATTGGACTCAATAGCAATATTGGCTAATGCCCCTTTTTTTTGTTCTTCGGTAGCAGTGCCTTTTGCAATTTGCCGGTCAAAATTTTTTGTGATGTTCACTATGGCTTTATCTAATTGTGCCAATGATACATCTACGATAGTTACTTTATAGCCTGCTTGTGCAAATACATGGGCAATACCATTACCCATGGTGCCGGCGCCGATTACGGATATAAACTTCA
>JANPNY010000279.1:0-1786 GCA_031427745.1 Chitinophagaceae bacterium
CGTTCGCGTGCACCCTGAAACCGGCCGCCTCTGCCTGTACCTCGGCGACCACGCCGAATCCATCGTCGGCATGCTAAAAGTAAAAACACGAGGTTCGCTTTCAAACAGTTTGGCTGTTCCATTTCCCTGATGTACATCCAAATCAACAATAAGTATTTTACGGGCAAGATTTTTATTCAATAAATAGTTGGCCGCAGTAGCCATATCATTTAGCATGCAGAAGCCTTCTCCCCTATCTGCAAATGCATGATGTGTGCCCCCGGCAATATTCAGCGCTACACCATTTTCAAAAGCAAAGTGGCAACAATCGATGGTGCCTTGCGTAATCATCAGTTCCCGTAAAGTAAGTGCAAGTGATTGAGGAAATCCAATATGGCGTTGCTCTTTTATACTTAAAGTTTGCTCATGCAATCTTCTCAAATAGTCGGCATCATGCGTCCATAATATAATTTCATCGGGGCAAGATGTGGGTGCAAATAAATTCTCAGCAGTTATGCTTCCTTCATGCAAAAGTTGCCCTGGTATAAGCTCGTACTTAAGCATTGGAAAGCGATGGCCTTCGGGTAAGGGGTGGGCGTAGATTGGGTCGTAGGCGATTTTCAACAGCTTACTCATGGCTATAATTTAATAATACCACCTTGTTCGTTTTTTAAATGATTGGCTGGTAGTATTGCAAAAACACTTTCGCCCCGCTTTGGTTTAATGGGATGACTACCCGTGAACCTGCTAAAGGCAGGCAACACGGCAAACTGGCTGGAAAAATAAAAACAGGGAAGCTTAACAAATTGCCGGCCGGCACCCCGTATGGATATGCCGGGATGAATATGTCCGCTGAAAAAATAGGGCGAAACAGCTGTTTCATTTTGTACGGCAGTGATATCATGCACAAATGAAAAGGATCCAATTTGTAGACTGTTTTCTACAACCGAAATGGTTGCATCGTTGTACCAATCTTTTTTTAAAACATCATGGTTACCTCTTACTAATTTAATCGGCAGGCTCTTAAAATCGTTTCTCCATTTTTTAAACAAATCAAGTTCTTTATTAGCATGACTGTGAAACATGTCGCCAATAACTACCACTTGCTGCGGTTTAAAAAATTGTATTTGCGTTACCAGGCGCTGCAAATCTTCTTTATAAATGGCTTGTGGTACAGCAATGCCTTCTTTTCTAAAATGACCGGTTTTGCCAAAATGCAAATCAGACAATAACAGTATTTTCTCCTCTTCCCAAAAAATACAACGGTCATTTGATAATGAAAAAGTATTGCCTGCAATGTGGTGTTGTACAATTTGTTGCATAAAAAGCGAAGGTAAACGGCTTCAGGATATAATTATTGGATAATTGGTTTTGATATAAACCATTTTGTATTTACATTACAAAAAAAAACCAAAACAATGAACGATCAATCAAATCTATCCGAATTCGACAAACCAACTTTAGGCAGCGGCTTAAATGTATTGACCATCCTTACTTTTATAGGATCTGGAATCTCGATTATTTTTTCACTTGCAAGCCCTGCCATTCTAAAGTTTTCAAAAGGCTTTATGGACAAAGCAGCAACCTCCGGGCAGGAACTAACTTCCAAACAATTAGACGATATGGAAAAAGGAAGGCAGGCAATAGAACTGGCGCAGGCAAATATAATACCTTCCATAATTGTTGGTGTGCTGGGTGCTATACTTTGTATTGTAGCTGCTATTATGATGCGCAAACTAAAAAAAGATGGCTATTGGATTTATATTGCCGGTGAATTATTGCCATTGATTACAGCTTTTATTTTGAT
>JANPNY010000280.1:0-7413 GCA_031427745.1 Chitinophagaceae bacterium
AATCAGCTGCACCTTTGTTGCTGGTTAATCCTAATACAATCGTCCATTTATTATCGTATTCTAAAAACGGGCGGATGCTGTCTTCACCCATATAAGGTGCAACCGTAATGGCATCAAATTGTAACGTTTCAAAAAATGCCCGAGCGTATTGCGACGAAGTATTTCCGATATCACCTCGTTTAGCATCGGCGATTTTTAAGTGCGTTGCAGGAATATAATTTACCGTTTCTTCCATGGCGTTCCAACCTTTTGCACCCATGGCTTCATAAAAAGCAGTATTGATTTTATAGGAAACACAAAAATCTTTTGTGGCATCAATAATGGCTTTATTAAATTCAACCACCGCATTTGGCCTGTGTTGAAGATGGACGGGTATTTTAGATAAATCTGTATCTAATCCAACACAGAGGTAGCTTTGCTGAAGTTTTATTTGTTGTATTAGCTGGAGCCTGGTCATGTAAGTGTTTATTATTGGGGTGCAATATAATTATTCGTAAATAAGCAGGGTATTATGCCAGCCGGCTTTTCATTGCTGCTGCAATGGCAACGGCATTGTAATCTCCCTGCTTCATTAATTCATCCACAATTTTTTGTCGTTCATCAATAGTTTTGTTTTGGCTGAGTTTAAAAACATGATCCATACTATCTACCTCAATATAAAACCCCGTAATGGCTTTCACTAGCCTGCTTGTGTACTTCTCCGGTATATTTTTATAAGCCGCCGGGCTTTCGGTCGCTTCATAATAATTGGTAACCGCTTCTATAGCTTCCCTTGTACCTGCTTCATCTGTAAATATTATTTTTCCTTTTACCTGTACCGTCATATAATTCCAGGTAGATGCAGTCTGCGGATCGTCATACCAGCGGGCACTTACATAACAATGCGGACCAGTAAAAACAACCAACACCCGGTCATTTTTTACAAATGCTTTGTGATGATCGGTGTTTTTCATCAGGTGACCTTTTATCTCAAGATTCCCTTTAATAATATGTACTGATAAGGGCACTTGTGTGGCCACCGGGTAATCTTCACCCATTCCTGTTATCATGGCAAATGTATTTGCCTGCATAAATTCAATTACCTTATTTTTATTGGGTTCCTGAAAGTAGGAGAATTTGTACATAGTGGTTGTGTTTGCAGTTTTGGCAACAAAAATAATTCTATCTAAAATGGAAATATTTTTTTTGTTCCGACGGCATGTAACCAGAAACCAACGGGTGATTTTTTATTATAAACAATTCAGAAAAAATGCCTTTGTTTTCGTTAGTATTTTTCCGGAAGAATTTAAAATTGAAATTTACCTGTAAAACATTAGCATAAATAATTGCTTAATGTTGTCTTAAACCATTTATTTGTACAATATTTGATTTTCATTAACTGCTTTAAATAAACCAATACCTGCTTTTGCCGATGGAATTAGCGTTCAATTTGCTCCTTATTATTTTTACAGAACTGCCCATTATTGGTTTTTTCTTTAGTAAGCGTAAAAGAAAAAACGCATTGATCATTTGCCTTTTTGTAAATATTGTTACCTGGCCGGCAGTTAATATTGTCCGGCTCAACACCAATCTTAACCTGGATATAGTGCAAATTTTTGTTGTAATTGCAGAAGCAATGGGCTATTGGTTTATATGCCATATCGGATGGAAAAAAGGATTTCTCATTTCCCTGCTTGCAAACGCAGCAAGTTTTATCATCACCAAATTTGTTTATTTACCTCCGGACTTTTTTCAAAAGAAGATTGATATTATCCGGTAATGCCGCCATTGCACGGACGATTTTTAAGACATATTACTACCAGAAAATTCCCATATCTGCCACAGTAATTTTACATCCTCCAATAGCAGCCATGTTTTGCTTGCATACCTGCTTCTTATTAAACGAAAGGTGATAACTAGTTCACCATCGATGATATTGCAATCAAATGACTTAATAACTTACCCTAGTTTACATTCATTCTAAATAAGCCAAAACAATTATCTTTGCACCCCTGTCAATATGGCTGTGCGCTTTTTTAAGCACCATAATTGAACAGCTTCTTACCATAATTATTAATTTATACACAATACCCAATAACACTGAATTATATGCTTGGTCTTATATCAAAAATTTTTGGTGGCAATAAGAGTGAAAAAGATGTAAAAAAAATCACTCCGCAGGTAGCCAGAATCAACGAGTTTTTTCAACAGTATCAGTCGCTTGATAATGATGCGCTTCGCAGCAAAACACAGGAATTTCGCCAGCGAATTCACCAGCATCTGGCTGCCATCGATGAACAAATTGCTGCTAAAAAAACAGCTGCAGATGAGTTGCCTGTTGAAGCCATCAACGAAAAAGATGTCATTTATCAGGAAGTAGATGCCCTTAAAAAAGACAGGGATAAACAAATAGAAGAGATTCTTCAACAGTTATTGCCGGAAGCATTTGCTGCCGTAAAAGAAACTTCCAGGCGGTTTAAAGAAAATGCCACATTAGAAAGTACTGCAACAGAACTAGATAAAAAATTAGCTGTAACCAAGGGTCACATCGGCATACAGGGTGATAAATCAATTTATACCAATACATGGACAGCGGCCGGCGGAGATGTAACCTGGAACATGGTACACTACGATGTACAGCTAATTGGTGGTGCGGTTTTACACAGCGGTAAAATTGCAGAGATGGCAACGGGTGAAGGTAAAACACTGGTGAGCACCTTGCCTGCGTACTTAAATGCATTGGCCGGAGAAGGTGTGCATATTGTAACAGTAAATGATTACCTGGCAAGAAGGGATAGCGAATGGAACGGGCCCATCTTTGAATGGCTGGGTATTACCGTAGATTGTATTGATAAGCATGAACCCAACAGCGATGCAAGGCGCAGTGCCTATAATTCGGATATCACCTATGGTACCAACAACGAATTTGGCTTCGATTACCTGAGAGACAATATGGTGCACAACCCCGATGAAATGGTGCAACGCAAACATCATTTTGCCATGGTGGATGAGGTGGATAGTGTATTGATTGATGATGCCCGTACACCGTTAATCATCAGTGGTCCCATTGGCCATAGCGATAACACCCAACAGTTTTTTGACCTTAAACCACGAATTGAAAAACTGGTTGATGCTCAGCGCAGGGCTGTCAATCAATATTTAATTGATGCCAAAAAGAAAATTGCCGAAGGCAATGACGATCCTAAAGATAGCGGCCTCTCTTTAATGAGAGCACACCGGGGGTTACCTAAAAACAGTGCCTTAATTAAATTTTTAAGCGAACCGGGTATCAGGGTAAAATTGCAAAAGAGCGAAAACTATTACCTGGCGGATCAGCAGAAAGAAATGCCGAAGGTGGATGAAGAACTGTTCTTTCACATTGATGAAAAAAATAACCAGGTAGATTTGACTGATAAAGGAATTAACCTTATCACCAAGGCAGGGGAAGATACAGAGTTTTTTATTTTACCTGACATTGCTACCAAACTTGCAAATATCGAAAAAGGTACTTTACCTGCCGAAGAAAAATTAAAGGGAAAAGAAGCACTCCTGAATGAATATTCTTTGAAGGCAGAAAGAATCCATACAGTGCAGCAGTTATTAAAAGCCTATACATTATTCGATAAAGATGTGGAGTATGTAGTAATGGAAGATGCTGTAAAAATTGTTGATGAACAAACAGGTCGTATTTTGGATGGACGCCGCTACAGCGACGGCTTACACCAGGCCATTGAAGCAAAAGAAAATGTGAAGATTGAGGCCAGCACACAAACCTACGCCACCGTAACGCTGCAAAATTATTTCCGTATGTACCACAAACTTTGTGGTATGACGGGTACTGCGGAAACAGAAGCTGCAGAGCTTTGGGACATTTATAAACTGGATGTGGTAACCATCCCCACCAATGTAAAAGCCATCCGTAAAGATGAAGAAGATTTAGTGTACAAAACCGTACGAGAAAAGTATGCTGCGGTTATTGATGAGATAGAGCGTTTACGCAATGCAGGCCGCCCGGTACTGGTAGGTACTACAGATGTTAAGGTTAGCGAATTGTTGGGCCGCATGCTACAGGCACGTAAAATTCCACACAATGTATTAAATGCAAAACAACATGCCCGTGAAGCACAGGTAGTGGCAGAAGCCGGGTTAACAGGCGCCATCACTATTGCTACCAACATGGCCGGCCGGGGTACAGATATTAAATTGGGGGCTGGTGTTAAAGAAGCCGGTGGTTTGGCAATTGTTGGTACAGAAAGACACGAAAGCAGGCGTGTAGACAGGCAGTTGCGTGGACGTGCAGGACGACAGGGAGATCCCGGTACCACTCAGTTTTTTGTAAGCCTGGAAGATGATCTGATGCGTATGTTCGGCAGTGAACGTATTGCCTCACTCATGGACAGGATGGGCTACAAAGAAGGGGAGGTGATACAGCACAGCATGATCTCCAAATCAATTGAAAGAGCACAGAAAAAAGTAGAAGAAAATAACTTTGGTATCCGTAAGCGACTGCTGGAATATGATGATGTAATGAACAAACAACGGAATGTGGTGTACGGCAAGCGCAACCATGCTTTGTTTGGAGAAAGACTGGCGCTGGATTTAGACAATGCTTTTTATTCAGTTGCTGATGGCCTGGTAAATTCTTTTAAAGAAACTAACGACCTGGAGGGTTTAAAATTAGCTGCTATTGTAAACTTTGGTATCGATACCAGCATTTCGCAGGAAGAACTGGAAAAGGGCGTTGCCAACCAGGTGGCTGAAAAATTGTATTTGGAGGGAAAGGAAAATTACAATCGTAAAGTGAGGGAAATGGCGAAAAATACTTTCCCCATTATTAAAAATATCCGCAAAGAACAAGGAAGTCATATTGAAAATGTAGCAGTACCGTTTACCGATGGCCGCAAAGTAATTCAGGCATTGGCCAATCTCGACAAAACCATTACTACCGAAGGCAGCGAACTAATGAACGCTCTGGAACGCAGCATCACCCTAGCTTTGATTGATGATGCATGGAAAGAACATTTACGTGCTATGGACGATTTGCGGCACAGTGTACAAACCGCTGGCTACGAACAAAAAGATCCGTTGGTGATTTATAAGATAGAAGCTTTTAGTGCCTTTAAGCAAATGGACGATCAGGTAAACAAGGATATCGTAAGTTTCCTTTGTCATTGCGGTATACCCATGGAGCAGTCCAATGCTTCCAAAATAAAAGAAGGTCGTGAAGAAAAAACTGACATGAGCAAACTGCGCCAGCGCCGGGAAGAATTTGCCAGCAGCAGCACCGGCGGTCAGGGTTACTCGGGCCAGGAAAATGACTATATCGATCCATCTTCCCAAACAAAAAAGGAGCCCATTCGGGTTGAACCAAAAATTGGTCGCAACGATGCTTGCCCCTGTGGAAGTGGCAAAAAATACAAAGCCTGTCACGGCAAAGACGCCTGATTTTTTAATTAAAATAATCAACAGCACCATTCGTGAAAATGAATGGCGTTTTATTTCAAAGTATTTACCAAAGCCTACCACAGCGACTTTACCGGAATTTCAGCTAAAATGCCATAACCTGAAATTACTTTCGGATTAATAAATATTCATTTAATGATAAGTTTGGGCGGCATATGCTTTATCGTCCTCATAAAAAAGGCGTTAAGAAAATTTGAATGATTGTCGTTAAGAAATGAAATTGGTGTTACCAATGACAGGATTTGCTATTAGCTCGTAAGTTGCACTCCAGTTGGTAAATGTTTTGCAGCTCGAGCTAATTTCATTTTAGACAAACATTTAAATTTTTAGTCTTTTTTATGAAGACTTGATTTTTCTTGTTACTTCTTTGCATCAAAGGCAAAGAAGTAAATAGAGTCTATCTAATCTGGTTATGCGTCTTCTCCCTAAATTAATTATTCTGTAAATTAATATTTAAAACAATTTCAATCTTTCCATCCGAATTTTACCAAATGAACCAGCGCCATTTATTTTTGAATCATGTAGGTCAAACTTCCGATGCACCACTGGCATTAGAAATTGTAAAAGCCAGCGGTAGCCGTTTGTGGGATGTAGCTGGTAAAGAGTACATCGATCTTATAGGCGGCATCAGCGTTTGCAACGTGGGGCACTGCCATCCCAAAGTAGTGGAGGCAGTGCAAAAGCAGGCAGCAGCATACATGCACATTATGGTATATGGCGAATTACTGGTAACGCCACAGGTAGCTTATGCAAAAAAACTGGTTGATCATTTACCAGCATCACTCAATTCCGTTTTTTATACAGCAAGTGGCAGCGAAGCTACAGAAGGCGCTATGAAGTTGGCTAAACGGGCAACCAACCGAACACAAATCATCGGGTTTAAAAACAGTTATCACGGCAGTACACAAGGTGCATTAAGTATAATGGGTAGCGAGTACTGGAAGAATGCTTTTCGTCCGCTGTTACCCGATACGCTGCAACTGGAGTACAATTCCTTTGAAGATTTACAATACATCACTGAGCGTACAGCTTGTGTTGTGGCAGAAACCATCCAGGCCGAAGCAGGTGTATTGAAGCCACAAAACGGATGGCTGCTGGCATTGCGTAAACGCTGCACCGCCACTGGTACATTGCTTGTGCTGGATGAAATACAGTGTGGCTTTGGACGTAATGGTACTCTTTGGGCCTTTCAACAATTTGATGTTGTGCCCGATATCCTGTTGTTGGGTAAAGCCCTCGGCGGTGGAATGCCATTGGGCGCTTTTGTTGCAGATAAAAAATTGATGGATTTGTTCACCTATAATCCGGTGCTGGGGCATATCAACACATTTGGTGGCCATCCGGTAAGTTGTGCTGCGGGGCTTGCTGCTTTTAATGTATTAATAGAGGAAAATCTATTGCCAGCCATAAAAGAAAAGGAAGCATTATTTCTTTCATTGCTGCAACATCCGGCAATAAAAGCGGTAAGAAGTTGCGGCCTGATGATAGCAGTTGAGTTTGATAGTTTTGAAACCAACAAAAAACTAATTGACATATTAGTTGATGCAAACCCGAGCAATGCAGGCGTATTTACCGATTGGTTCTTATTTGCCAGCAACTGCCTGCGAATAGCGCCACCTCTAATAATTAATAACGAAGAAATTTCACTTGCTTGCCAAAGTATTATTAAAGCATTGGATAGTTTTAAAGAATAGTGGTTGCTGCGGTGGCATATTTTTTTCTGTTAAACTAAATTTAAAAATTCCGAATTAATCAAACATTTTTCTCTCGCTATTTTTAAATGCTGTCAGAAGATAGTTATCAGTACAAATAGATTTTGTAGCAAAAAGAATGGACTTATCATCTACCTAAAATTTTATAAATGTAGTTTAGGTAAATTAAAAAGGTTACGGACTGCCTAACTCATTTCATAAGCATCTTACTCATCCTGCCTATATTCCGTTTATAAAATTGTATTCAATTTTTTGGAAT
>JANPNY010000281.1:0-1797 GCA_031427745.1 Chitinophagaceae bacterium
TATGGAATACGATAACCGATTACATTATCAATCATTATTTTAATCAACCTAATTATTGGAAAATTGATGGCAAACCTTATTTCTCCATTTTTGAAACAACAAATTTTATAGCCAGCTTTGGCAGCCTGGAAAAAGCGGCGGCGGCAATGCAACTTTTTGAAGATAAAGTGAAGAAAGCTGGTTTTCCGGGTTTGCATTTTAATTGCATCGACCAGGGTTTATCAGACAATTCGGTGCAGAGTGTATTTCACAATAAAGCTACTGCCGGCGATGTTTTTAAGGCATTAAAAACTGCAAGCCTTACATCGTATAATTTTACGTACGTTTATGATTTGTCAAAAGCAGGATGGCCCACAGCAAGCTACCAGAAAGCGATTGATGCCAATGCAAATTATTGGCCTGTGATTGGGAGCAAATATCCGGGCATTGAATATTACCCCAATGTTACCATGGGTTGGGATGTAACACCACGCCTTATACAAACAGATAAGTTTGATACATTTAAAGGCTATCCATGGACACCTGTTTTTAATGGAGATAATACACCTGTAGCTTTTAAATCAGCTTTAATAAAGGCAAAAGATTTTTTGGATAAAAAAAATTATAAAAACAATATCGTTATTCTAAATGCCTGGAATGAATGGACAGAAGGAAGCTATTTATTACCCGACAAAACAACGGGCACAAAATATCTTGAGGCAGTAAAAAAGGTTTTCGGAAATAAATAAGGGTGTAACTTTAAAAGCATATTTTAATTCCGCTCGGAGTTTCCCATTAAACCGCTCCTACTCCATAAATTAAAGTTTTCCCAGGCGGGTTTCCGTGCTGTGGGCTGTGTTTTGCAGAACCCGCCGCAATTAAGAAAGGTGCTTTAATTAACCAATTTGAACAGTTTTCCTGAATAGCGCCGAGTCCCACGGCTTTTCTGCATGGCTTATCGTGGAGATTCGGCTGGGAGCTCCTAAATTTGAGAGAGACTTGGAGCGGATTAAATTTCGTCATACTAGTCCAGTTATTATAAGTGGTTGAAATTTATAGGTGCACTTCAAACCTAAAGCCAACAGCTGCACAACGATGTTAAGTACAAGAGTGCGACGCAAGGATGTTGCCCAAAGACAACATGCCGGTACCAAAAAAAATAAAAAAATTAAATCAAATCCAATGCCTTTGCAAAGAAAGTAACTACAAAAGGCAATACCATGGAACAATATCCGCCGCCTACTGCATACACTAAAAAGAAAGCCGCAACAGAGGCAAAAAACAAAACCCAATAAAGGCCGGTAGATTTTTTGGTTGATTCCATTTGTACAATTTTTTGGCAAAAATAGGGCAAATCAAACAAAGTAATTTACTGGCTTTATTTTTTTGTAGCCTTACAAACCTTTGCAACTTTCGAATCCGCTTAATTTTATTGTGTATTATTAACACCTTACATAAAAAGGCTTTATATTGCCACACTAATTTATTTTCAATGATTTTAAATTTCTTTTTACGGTTTTCTACTGCATTAGGTCAATCATTATTTGTGTCAGGTAGCCACCTAGCACTGGGGAGCGATGATGTGATGAAGGCCTTGCCAATGCAATATTTCAACAACGAATTCTGGCAGGTGCAGGTAGAATTGCCTTCAGCATCTTTAACGCCAATAGACATTCAATACAGGTATATTTTAAAATCTTTGGATGGCAACCAGGTAATAGAATGGGGCGATGACAGGGTAATTGAATTGGCAGAAAACCAGGTAAAAGAATACACATTAATTGATACCTGGAACCACGCCGGCGATGTGCAAAATGC
>JANPNY010000282.1:0-17576 GCA_031427745.1 Chitinophagaceae bacterium
AAATTGATAAAAGCCTAACATTTGCACCCATGGCTTATTGCAACTAAATTTTACTACTTTTGCAGCCCTCAGCAAAGCACTTAGCTTGTCTGAATTTTTATCAGTGGGTATGAGTTTAAAGAACAGTATAGATATTCAACGGCTTCCGAGCCATATTGCCATCATTATGGATGGCAATGGGCGTTGGGCACAGGAAAAAGGCGAAGACCGCCTTTTTGGTCATTTGCATGGCGTAGAAAGTGTCCGCAATATTGTTGAAGGCTGTGCCGAACTGGGTATCGGATATCTTACCTTATATGCTTTTAGCACCGAAAACTGGGACAGGCCGGCCAATGAAGTAAGTGGATTAATGGAAATTTTGGTTGATACCATTCGCAAAGAGGTACCCACGCTTAATAAAAACAATATCAGGCTGCATGTAATTGGCGATTTAAATATGTTACCGGCCAATGCAAGGCTTGCACTTAAAGAAGCATTACAGGAAACCAGTATAAACACCGGTTTAAACCTGGTAATGGCTTTAAGCTACAGCAGCAGGTGGGAGCTGGTTAATGCAGTAAAAAATATTGCGATTGATGTAAAAGAAGGAAAACTATTACCTGATGGCATTACACAGGAAACCTTGCAAAAGTATTTGTCTACCAGCGAATTTCCCGACCCGGAGCTAATGATCAGGACAAGTGGGGAATACAGAATCAGCAATTTTTTATTGTACCAGCTTGCCTATGCAGAATTATATTTTACCAACACCCGGTGGCCCGATTTTAGAAAAGACAATCTGTACGAAGCCATTATTGATTTTCAAAACAGGGAGCGGCGTTTTGGCAAAACAGGTGAACAATTAACCAAAAAAGAAGATGTTTCTGATTAATAATTACACCTTTTTTAAAAGGAGTTTTCTTCATAAGCACCAGCTAATAAAGGCCGCACACGCCAATGGTTTAACAAATAGTTTTCATAATTGCAATTAAATTGCCGTTCGTAAAAAAATATTGATGCACAGGATTTACCAAAACTTTTTATTGATTGTAGTAACAACATTTTTCAGCAATTCTCTTTTAGCACAGGTTGATACCATTCCCCCGGTTTCAGTTAATCCTCAGTTATTAGAAATATTTAACGTAAAGCCTCCTAAAGAATATATTATTGCGGGTATTACCGTAACTGGTAATAAATCTTTTGATCAAAACCTGATTATTTCTATCTCAGGAATAGCAGTTGGCGACAAGGTAATGGTGCCCGGTACAGATGTATTCAGTAAGGCCATTACAAAACTTTGGAAACAAAATCTTATCGCTGATGTGGAGGTGTATTTTACCAATCTTATCGGTAAAAATCTATATGTAGAAATAGCAATTGTTGAACGGCCACGACTTGCCGATTTTAAATTTATAGGAATCTCAAAAGGAGAGAAAGATGATTTAGAAACTAAATCGGGACTTTCAAAAGACAGGGTAGTTACTGAAAACATGAAGGTAAGTGCTATCGACGCCATTCGTAAATTTTTTGCAGATAAGGGGTATCGGAATTTAAAAGTGAACTTAAAAGAAGAGAAGGCAAACGGTTTGGCGAATGCGGTTGTACTTACTTTTAATATAGATAAGGGAAATAAAGTAAAAGTTAACTCTCTCAATTTTGCCAATAATGAATATTTGCCGGATAGTAAGCTTAAAAAGCAAATGAAAGGAACTAAAGAGTTGTCAAGATTTACGCTCTATCCACCAGTATTTACTAGTCCGTTTGGCGATACCAACCACATAGTTACGTTTAAAGAATATTTAAAAGATTACGGCTACTTGTCCTATTCAAAAACCAAAGAGGCTATTGATCCTTATTTTAGGTTTAAACTATTTAGTTCCGCCAAATACAATCCAAAAAAATACGAAGAGGATAAAGGAAAGCTGTTGGATTATTACAATAGCCAGGGCTTTAGAGACGCCAGTATAATTAAGGACACTGCCGTTACAAATAGTAAGGGTAACCTTGATATTCATATAAAAATGAACGAAGGAAACAAGTATTATTTCGGTAACATTATTTGGAGGGGTAATACAAAATATTCCGACTCAATTCTGAATGTTTTTTTAGGTATCCGTAAAGGCGATATCTACAACCTGGAAGTCCTTAACAAGCGGTTGGGAAAACAATTAAGTGCTGATGGAGGCGATATTCAAAGTTTATACATGGATGACGGATATCTGTTCTTTAGGGTTGACCCTATTGAAACTTCCGTATATAATGATACCATCAATTTTGAAATTCGGATGCAGGAAGGACCACAGGCCACCATTGGTAAAATTGAAATTAGTGGAAACGATAAAACAAAAGATTACGTAATTCGGCGGGAATTAAGAACTGTACCGGGCGAAAAATTTAGTCGTGCAGATATAATTCGTACCCAGCGGGAACTTGGGCAGTTGGGCTTTTTTAACCCGGAAAAAATTGTTCCCAATGTGGTTCCCAATTCCGATAATGGTACGGTGGATATTAGTTGGGGTGTAGAGGAAAAATCCAATGATCAGCTGGAATTATCTGCTGGGTTTGGAGGTGGAATTGGCTTAACCGGTACGCTGGGTATTACGTTTAATAACTTTTCTATAAACAATATTTTCAATAAAAAAACCTGGGATCCATTACCCTCCGGAAGTGGACAAAAATTAAGTGCAAGAATACAATCCAACGGAAGGGCTTTCCGTACTTACAATTTCTCCTTTACCGAACCGTGGTTAGGGGGCAAAAAACGTAACTCTTTTTCAGTAAGCGTTTACAACACCAAACAAACCAATTCGTACAACCAGTTTACCGGGCAATTTTGCAGATCCTGCGGAGATACTTCTTTTTTAAAAATTACTGGTGCCAGCATTTCGTTGGGTAAGCAATTAAAATGGCCGGATGATTATTTTTCTTTAGTTACTTCCATCAATTTTCAACAATACACTTTAAGAAACTATGCTGTTAGCGGGTTTGGTGGATTAAGCAATGGCGTATCCTCCAACATCAGTTTCAGGGTTGCACTTGCCCGTAGTTCAACCGGTGGAAGCCCTATTTTCCCAACTGGCGGGTCTAATTTTTTATCGAGTGTGCAGTTTACCTTGCCCTATTCTTTAATGGGGCTCGTACGTAAAACGGATAATGAATTCAGGTATCCTGAATTTCATAAATGGTTATTTACCGGAGAATATTATATCCCCATTGGTACAGCAAAAGGAGCTGACAAAAACCGCCAGTTTATTTTAAAAGCTGCAGCAAAATATGGCTTTATTGGCAAGTACAATAAAGACAAAGAGGTATCACCTTTTGAAAGGTTTCAGTTAGGTGATGCAGGTCTTAGTAACAACTTCGCCTTATTAGGGTATGATATTATTGCACACAGAGGCTATCCTATTTACTCCAGTTCCGATCCTAAAGTGAACCCTGAAAATACTACCCCTTCTCAATTCTTTACCATCTATAATAAATATGTATTAGAATTAAGATATCCATTTAGCACCAACGCAAGTAGCACCATATACGGACTGGCGTTTTTTGAAGCCGCTAATGGATGGTACAGTTTTAAGGAATACAATCCATTTAAATTGCGTCGCTCTGCCGGTGTTGGTATGCGTTTCTTCCTCCCCATGTTTGGTTTGTTAGGATTTGATTATGGTTTAGGATTTGATAGAATTAAACCCGGAGAGCCAATTAAAAGTGCTTACAAATTTACCTTTATGCTAGGGCAAGAGCCGCAATAACTAATACGTTACTAATTGCAAGAAAACGATGGCAAGTATTAATATTGAGCTGTATGCTTTTAATAATTGAAAAGAAGAGATTTAAAAATCTCACATAGTTAGCAGGGTTCTTATGTAAAGCAAAATTTAAATTGTTAACTGTTGGAAATTGTTAATCAAAAAAATTATGACGATGAAAAAGTTATTATTGGTTGCATTCAGTATTTTTTTAATTGGCTTTGTTGCTACTGCCCAGCGTTATGCAGTGATAGATTCAAAATATATTTTGGAGAAACTGCCGGAATATAAAGAATCTCAAACTAAGCTGAACCAGTTTAGTGCACAATGGCAACAGGAAATTGAAAGAAAGCAAACTGACCTTGATAAAATGTACAAAGACTTTGATGCTGAACAGGTAATGCTAAGCGATGATTTAAAAAAGAAAAGAGAAGATGAATTGTACAACAAGGAAAAAGAGGTAAGAGATTTACAAAAAAAGCGTTTTGGATTTGAGGGCGACTTATTTAAAAAAAGGCAGGAGCTTATAAAACCTATACAGGACAAGGTTTATACTGCTATTCAAAAATTAGCTGTAGACAGAACTTTTGATTTCATTTTAGATAAAAGTGAAGGAATTACTGTTATATTTGCCGACCCAAAACTTGATAAGAGTGACGATGTGTTGAAATTTTTGGGTGTTAAATAATATAAAAAATACAGATTTAATGCATCTTATTGATGCTTATTCAGTCTTATCGTAAAATATAAAATAATTTTATCACAATAACTAAAGTTCATTTATTCACAACAACCTCGCCGCTTTTCAATTTTACAAACAGAATAAAATTTTGGAATAGCATTTTGGTAGGGTTTAAACATCTAAAAACAACAATGAAAAATTTAATTGCAGCAGTAGTACTTCTAGTTTCAATGTTTGGGGTAACCAATACTGCATTTTCTCAAAACAAGATTGGGTACATTAGTACCGAAGAATTAATAGGTACCATGCCCGAAGCTGAAAAAGCAAACGCACAGTTACAGGATTATCAAAGTTCTTTACAACAACAAGGACAAGAATATTATAGAGAATTAAATGAAAAAGACAGTATTTTTCAACAGGATTCTTCTAAGCTTTCGCCAGCAGCTAAAGAATTAAGAAGAAACGATTTAATTGCTTTATATCAAAAAGTTCAGGGTTGGAACCAAACGATGCAACAAAAAGTTCAGGAAAAATCTCAGGAATTAATTGTCCCAATAAGGGCTAAAGCCTTTGATGTAATTAAAACAGTTGCCAAAGAAGCCGGCTACAGTTATGTATTGGAAGCAGGCTCTGTATTAGTAGGCCCTCCCGGTGATGACATTTTACCTTTGGTAAAAAAGAAAATGGGTATTGTAACACCTGCACCTAAGCAAGCTCCTGCAGGAGTTAAACCAAAACAATAAATAAATTTTATACTAATAAAAAGCCATCCACTAAACGGATGGCTTTTGTATTTTTGAAGTATGCTAAAAGGGCCAATTGGAGTTTTCGACAGCGGTTATGGAGGATTAACCGTATTAAAGGCAATAACCACAAAACTGCCACAATACGACTATATTTATTTAGGAGACAATGCAAGGGCTCCTTACGGTAACCGTAGCTTTGATACGGTTTACCAGTACACACTTCAATGCGTAAAATGGTTTTTTAAACAAGGCTGCCCGCTGGTAATATTGGCCTGCAATACGGCTTCAGCAAAGGCATTGCGTACCATTCAGCAAAACGATTTACCCCATATAGATCCGCAAAAAAGAGTACTGGGTGTTATAAGACCAACTTCTGAAATTATTGGCCGGTTTACTAAAACCGGGCATGTGGGTGTTTTAGGAACCACCGGCACTGTACAATCACAATCGTACCCGATAGAAATTAATAAGTTTTTTCCCGTTTGTAAAGTGTACCAGCAAGCCTGCCCCATGTGGGTTCCTTTGGTTGAAAACAAGGAATTCGATAACCCCGGAGCAGATTTTTTTATTAAGAAAGATATTCAACAATTGCTGGCTCAATCAAAACAGATTGATACTTTACTGCTGGCCTGTACCCACTACCCATTATTGATAAGTTCGTTAAAAAAGTTTGTTCCCCCATCCACATCCATCATTGCCCAGGGAGATATTGTAGCCGAAAGCCTTGCGGATTATCTGTACCGCCATCCAGCTATTGAAAACAGCTGTTCAAAAACAGGAACGCTACAATTCAATACAACGGATAATACAACTGATTTTAATGAAAAGGGAGCCTATTTTTATGGTGAGCCAATCCAATCGCAGTATGTTATATTGTAAAATAAAAATTATCTTAATTCTATTCCTTTCATCATAAAATTTTCCCTTACCTTCGCCGTCCTTTCACAAACAGCGGGGATGGTGCCCTGGTGTAATGTTGATAAACAGTTTTAGAAATAATATTTTGTAAAAGGAAAAAATTAATATAATGCCAGGTAAAAAAAGAACTTATCAGCCACATGTCCGCCGCAGAAAACATGTTCATGGTTTTCGCCAGCGTATGCAAACAGCTAACGGCCGTAAGGTATTAGCAAGCCGTCGTAAAAAAGGACGTGTAAAATTGACGGTGTCTGACGAACGTTTCGGTAAAAAATAATCCTTCTTCCTTAACTGGGAAGATCAGGTTTAAAAATATAAGCTCTCCTTTGGGAGAGCTTTTTTAATTTTGACTAATTGGAACAACAACAACGATATAAGCTAGGTAAACAAGCTCGTCTTAAAAGCAGAAAGGTAATTGACCAATTGTTTAAGAGCAGCAGATCGTTTACGGTGCCACCATTTAGGGTAATATTTCAGTGTGCAAAATTGCCTGATACGCCTGCTGCCATTCGATTGCAGTGTGGTTTTAGTGTAAGTAAAAGGCATTTTAAAAAAGCCGTTGATAGAAACCGTATAAAACGCCTGATGAGAGAGGCATACCGTTTACAAAAAAATGAGCTGGAATTAATAATAAAACCTCATCCCGTTAGCCTTGTATTTTTTATAATTTACACCGGCAAAGATTTACCCAATTATCAATTGGTATTTGAAAAAGTAAAAGGTATTTTATTAAAGCTGCAAAAAATATCCAATGAAACAATTGATGCAAATACTTAATCTACCCTTTATCTTTTTAATAAAGTTGTATCAATGGATAATTTCTCCCTGGTTGGGTAAAAGTTGCCGCTATACACCCACCTGCTCTAACTATAGTTTACAGGCATTTAAAAAATACGGGGCATTTAAGGGACTTTGGCTAACTGTTAAAAGAATTTCCCGGTGCCATCCATGGGGTGGGCATGGGTACGATCCGGTACCCTGAATTGAGTGATGAATGTAAGGTTCCTTAAATTTTATTGCTTGTAAATTTTCCCGTCCTTCATCACAAATACTACTTTGCCCATTGCTAAAATATCCTGCAAAGGATCTCCGTCCACTGCAATAATATCTGCCAGTTTATCTTTTTGAATGGTTCCTAATATATTCTCTATTCCCAAATAATATCTGCCAGTTTATCTTTTTGAATGGTTCCTAATATATTCTCTATTCCCAACAAAGTAGCAGCGCTGATGGTTGCAGATTTGATGGCTTCCATTGGCGGCATACCCCCTTCTGTCATGTATTTAAACTCCAGGTAGTTTTTTCCATGCATATACACACCTGCATCTGTTCCAAATGCAATTTTTACACCGGCCTTGTAGGCTTTCGTAAAAGTGGCTTGTATTTTTGGCCCCGTTGCCAAAGCCTTTGGTGTTACAATGGCAGTAAAGTAACCCGGTATTTTTGCCGAGTCGGCAGTTGATTTACCAGCGATGATGGTTGGCACCAGCCAGGTTCCATATTTCTTAAATAATTCAATACATTCGTCATCCATAAAAGTGCCATGTTCTATGGAGGTAACACCCCCTCGGATTGCTCTTTTCATGCCTTCGGCACCATGCGCATGTGCGGCTACTTTAAATCCATAATCTTTAGCTGTTTCAACAATTGCCCTTATTTCTTCTTCTGTAAACTGTGCACCACTGCCATCTTTTGCCTGGCTAAGTACACCACCGGTAGCTGTTATTTTTATCAGGTCCGATCCGTCTTTGTATCGCTGTCTTACAGCCTTTCGGCATTCGTCAACTCCATTTACCACGCCCTCCAAAGGACCGGGGTCTCCACCAAATTCTCTTTTTAATCCGTTACTGGGGTCACCATGACCACCAGTGGTTGCAATTGTTTTGCCCGCAGTATATACTCTGGGACCAATGGTTGTGCCATTATTGATTGCATTACGCAACGAGATATTTACACGGCTTCCGCCCAAATCTCTTACTGTTGTAAAGCCCGCCATTAATGTTGTATTGGCATAATTTGCAGCCTTAAATGCAATGTCCTGAGGTTCGGTTGTTAGTTTATCTGCTACTGCATTTCTTTTTGTTTCTGATTCTAAATGTACATGCATGTCCATGAGGCCAGGTAGTACAGTTTTATTTTTCAGATCAATTAAATTATCTCCGCTACCGGGTGTTGCATACCCATCTTGTACATCTATTATTTTATTGCCATCAATAATAATTGTTTTAGCAGATACCGGCACATTGCTAACGGCATCTATTAATTTTCCGCAATGGATATAAGTTTTTTGAGCAAAAATGTTGGCAGATAAAAGTATAAATAATAACAGCGCCGGTTTTTTCATTGGTGATAATTGATGTGATGTAATAAATTGAAAGCTACAATATTTATTGCTTTGATCTTTTAATTCATTTTTTTAAAAAGCCGTCAATAAGTTTCGTTTAATAAACGAGGTAATATTAAATTTACCGCGGTAATTTTATAACCGCAATTATTTTTTTTGTATTGAAGCATTAAAATTTAGCTCTGAGTTATTTACCTGAATTAGTTTTTTATGAATAAAAAAAAGAATACCGAATCACCCTCTAATTACGACCATTTAGAAACCAAATCTGTAATGGAGCTGATAACAGCAATCAATGCAGAGGATTATAGTGTAGCACAAACCATAAAAGAATCATTGGGCCAAATTGAAAAGCTAATATTGGCCGCTTTGCCCAAAATGAAAGAAGGCGGCAGATTGTTTTACATTGGCGCCGGTACCAGTGGAAGGCTTGGCATTTTAGATGCCTCGGAAATACCACCCACTTATGGCGTAGGATATAATGTTGTAATTGGATTAATTTCAGGTGGAGATATTGCCATTAAAAAAGCGGTGGAGTTTGCAGAAGATGATACACAACAGGCATGGAAAGACCTTACAGAATATTCCATCTCTTCAACAGATTTTTTAATTGGTATTGCCGCCTCTGGCGAAACGCCGTATGTGTTGGGAGGATTGAAGGCTGCAAAAGAAAAAGGTATTGGTACCGGCTGTATTGTATGCAATGCTAACAGTACTATCGCTCATACTGCCGACTATCCAATTGAGTTGCTTACCGGGCCTGAATTTGTTACCGGCAGCACAAGAATGAAAGCCGGCACTGCACAAAAAATGGTACTTAACATGATCTCAACATCAGTGATGATTCAACTGGGAAAAGTAAAGGGTAATAAGATGATTGAAATGCAACTGTCCAATAACAAGCTTTGGAAAAGAGCTGGTAATATTTTATCCCACGAACTTCAGATTAGCCAGGAGGCTGCACAGGCATTGATTCAAAAACACAAGAGTATAAAAAAGGCTATCAAGGCTTTCCAGTCAAAATAAAATCCACATAAAATACAAGGATTGTTAACAGTAGATTTGGTACGATCTTACTTACAATCTCCGCACACACCACTTACCAGCATTTGTGCATGCTCAGGTGCAAAACCTTCCGGAAGCTTTACGTGTGGTACTGTTACTTCTTCCAAACAAATTGTTTTGTTACAGACTGTACAAACAAAGTGTACGTGGTTGTCGTGATGATGCCCTGCTTCGCAATTATCTTTACAAAGGGCATATAATATGGAATTGTCTGTAGTGGGTATCAGGTGAATAATACCTTTTTCTACAAAGGTTTGAAGGGTGCGGTAAACGGTAACCCTGTCAAAGTTTTCGCCGGTACTTTTTTCAATATCTGCATGCGCCAAAGCACCTTCGCTGTTAATAAACAGCTCCAGTATTTTTTTGCGACCATCGGTTACGCTTAAATGGTTTTTCTTTAAAATATCAAGCACCATAAATTATTTTTTTTGCCGCCAATTACACAAATTTAAATCAATTGATTTTGTGTTGATAACTTAATCGATTTCAAGGCTGTTTTTTAATTTTAATAAATTAGGATGATAAAATTAAAACAAGAAAATCGGTTAACATCTGCTCTGGTTGTTATCCCCAAAAGTCTTATTTCAAACTTCTGTTCTGATAATTTTCTTTTAAAAGTCCCTTAATATCCTTTAATAATTTTTGTATTTCATCTTCCTTTAAACCATCATATATCCCACGAACCCTTGTTTGCTTATCTACCAAAGCAAAAAACTGTGTATGAATAAACTGATCCGCCATTTTTGTAAGTGTATCTGTTTTGTTATTATCTATAAGGTAGCTATGCCTCGCCATGCCATACAGTTCTGCTTTAGGGCCTGTTACAAAATACCAGTTCCGGTTGGCAGGAACAGTAACCTGTACGGTGCTGTCGTTTTCAATTTTATAAGATCCATCCCCAATCTTTTTTAACTTGCCTGTCAGCATTTTTTCCTCGTATTTTTTTAATACTGGAACAGAATCTGTTTCCGGCAGACAGGTGTGGGAAAGAATTACAAAGTTGCTGTCATTTTTAAATTCATCGTAAACCCTGCGCATGTTGGCATTCATTTTTG
Source organism: Chitinophagaceae bacterium (assembly GCA_031427745.1). Taxonomy (GTDB): domain Bacteria; phylum Bacteroidota; class Bacteroidia; order Chitinophagales; family Chitinophagaceae; genus Ferruginibacter. The sequence goes on from JANPNY010000282.1 coordinate 10,539, forward strand.
GGCAAATGCCCTTACAGGTAGTAAAAAAATATTCAGTAACGTACACCTTTCCTTCCACATTCCTTTCTGTAAACGGCCTGCCGTTTTGATCGGTAAAAGCAAAGGGCTGCACATTTGCATTCACAACGGGCAAACTGGATTGGGATATATCCGTTTGAGAAAACACATAAATATAATAGGCTATAAAAAGCAACACAAAAAACCCCACATACCAAAATAACTTCTTTTTCATACTCAACATTTTTGCAAAGCTACTTGCAAAAGATTGTACAATACCATTTTGTCTATTGATAAACAAAACACAATACTTGCAACTACATTGCAAAAGTGGCTATATTTGCAATGCACATTTTTATGACAACAAAAATCAACTGGGATGTAATGGGTATTGCTACTTCTGTGGCCTGTGCCATTCACTGTGCATTATTGCCAGTTTTGTTGAGCAGTCTTCCGCTTTTTGGCATTAATATTATTCACAATCTTTTTTTTGAATGGGGTATGATTGCGCTGGCTTTTTTAGTGGGCTCTTACTCTTTGTTTCATGGCTTTGTAAAACACCATCGGTCTATTACCCCAGTGTTATTATTTAGCCTGGGCTTTGCTTTTTTATTGCTGAAGCAGGCCTATCATCAATATCAGAACTGGTTATTGGTTCCGGCAGTTACATTAATCATCATTGCACATTATTACAACTACCGGCTTTGCCACAAGAGCAAATGCAGCTCTACACATCATAAGCATTAAGGCCGTCTTCGCCAATTAGGTCGAGGGCCGGAATGTCCCTGTATTTAATTAGGCAGCTCAAGTTTTGTTATATTGTATCTGCAAAATTTTTCAACATGAAAAAACTACTACTACTGCTCATTGCTTCTTTTATTTTATCCGGCTTACTACCTGCACAGTCAACTGCAGAAAAAGAAATTCGCAAAGTATTATCAGACCAGGATATTGCCTGGAACAAGGGCGATATTGAAAGTTTTATGCAAACCTATTGGAAAAGTGATTCGCTGATGTTTATTGGCAAAAGCGGCATTACGTATGGCTGGCAAAAAACAATGGACAATTATAAAAAGGGTTACCCCGATACGGCAGCAATGGGCAAGTTGCACTTTGATTTGATTGAGATTAAAAAACTGTCGGGGAGCAATTATTTTGTTGTAGGCAAATGGTTTTTAACCAGGAGCATTGGTAACATTAACGGGGTTTTTACAATGCTGTTGAAAAAAATAAGCAATCGTTGGGTGATTATTGCAGACCATAGCAGTTAGATACATTATTCTCCAATTTCCTTCCACCCTCTCCATTTTTTTTTCAGGTACCTTATAAGCAATACCAGGCTGACTAAAAAGAAAGCACCATATATGTAGTTACCCAATGTTGGTTTATCATCAAAAAAAGCAAAGCCATAATAAATACCAATAGTCATATTTACTAACAGCCACACCATGCCCATGGAGATGGTGTTTAAAATCGTCAATAAAAATAATCGTACGTCTGGTTCCATAATATGTATGTTTTAAAGATCGGAATTTTTACTTTGAATAAAACCTTTGAGGAATTATTTGATAAGCAAATTTTTAAAGGCCGTGCTATCGCCGTTAAAAACGTTAAAATCAACATATGCATTAATACCATTAACACGGCCAGCCTCATTATGTTGCCAAAAAGTCCATTCTCTTTTAATCCGGGGCTTATCTTTTACAAAATAATGAGCTACCCACAGTGGGTAATCATCAAATTTACCCTCTAAATATTGCTGATAAAAATCTGCATTGGTATAAATAATGGGCTTTACCCCATAATAGCCTTGCACTACGTTGAGCCATTCTGCTACCCGTTTTTGAAAGTCTGCCTTAGTTACGACGCCGATAGATTCTACATCTAAAACCGGCGGTAAGTCACCCGGTTTAAGCCGAACGGTTTGTATAAAATTTCCCGCCTGCGCCTTACCACTTTTACCTGCGTTAAAAAAATGATATGCACCTCTTGTAACTGTATATTTTCGGGCAGCCCGCCAGTTATAACTGAATTTATTGTCTTCGTCATCTACCCCTTCTGTTGCTTTTATAAAACAAAAACTGATGGCAATATTTTTTATTTGCATTGCCTTTACATCTTCCCAATCAATGCTCATCTGGTGGTGACTTACATCAATGCCATGTATACTGTAGTTTACAGGAATATCTATTCCAAAGGCGGGATAGCGCACAAATTTGGGTTTGCTGATATAATAAAAGATAGCTGTCGCTATAATAATCATCGCCAATACAAATAGTAGTATTGAAAGGGGGGAGGTTGTCTTTTTTTTAGCCACAGTTGTTATAATGCGGTGCAAAATTGCATTGTATTTATCGAAAAGAGGAATATAAAAGCGGCCGCAATGTGGAAGTAAATTTTATTTGCCATATCGGTTATCTTTGAGCCATGCCCCAAATAAACTGGAACGATAGTTTTAATCTGGTAGGAAAGCTTACACCTGCAAGAATATGGAATGGATTAAAAGTGCTTGGAAGTTTCTATGCCAGCAGGATATTAAACAGGCCGGTGCAATGGGGTTACCCGGTTTCTATTTCATTTGAACCTACTACCAGTTGCAATTTGCGCTGCCCCGAATGCCCTAGTGGTTTAAGGGCTTTTACACGGCCAACAGGTATGCTTGAAAATGATTTTTTCATAAAAACGATCGATGAAATACATAAAGAGTTGTTATACCTCATCTTTTATTTTCAGGGTGAGCCTTATTTGAATCCTGCTTTTTTAGATATGGTAAAATATGCAGCTACTAAAAAAATTTATACTGCCACCAGTACCAATGCACATTATCTCTCCGATGAAAATGCAAAGCGCACGGTAGAAAGTGGGTTAGATCGATTGATAATTTCTATTGACGGAACCACACAGGATGTATATCAACAATACAGGGTTGGCGGCAACCTCCAAAAAGTAATTGAAGGTGCCAAAAATATTGTAAAATGGAAGAAGGAACTTAACAGTAAAACGCCCTTTATTTTCTTTCAGTTTTTAGTTGTAAAGCCTAATGAGCACCAAATTGAGGATATCAAGCGCCTGGCAAATGAAGTGGGTGTAGATGAGGTACGTTTTAAAACGGCACAGGTGTACGATTATGAAACCGACCCTAACAAACTTATACCAACTATAGATAAATTTAGCAGGTACAAAAAAAATGAAGATGGCACCTATACCGCCAAAAACAAACTGGCCAACCGTTGCTGGAAAATGCAACATGCCAATGTAATCACCTGGGACGGATTGGTTGTGCCTTGTTGCTTTGACAAAGATGCCCAGCACCAACTGGGCAATTTAAAGAACCAATCCTTTAAAGAAATCTGGCACAATCAAAACTACCGGCAGTTTAGAACTGAGCTGATGAAAAGCCGCAAGAATATTGATATCTGTGCCAATTGCAGCGAAGGGGCAAGTGTTTGGAAAGATTGATAATTGCATATAATTAATTTAGTAACCAGATAGTGTTTTCCCTTTATCCCACTTTCCACGGGGTGCATTTAAAAGTGTGGCTTTAATCAGAAATTACAAATAGAATATATTCAACGCTGAGAAATTAAGAACGGGGAGTTTACGCAGAGAATCTCTGCGTAAACTCTTTTAACTCCTTTCTCTGCGGTGAAATTTAATGCCGCAATTTTAAATGCACCCCATTCCACCTCCACATTTATACATCGCATTTCGTTTGTACCTTTGCGGCCAATGGAAAATGAAAAATATGAAGTAGTCGTAGGCCTGGAAGTACATGCCCAACTATTGACTGCCAGTAAATTGTTTTGTGGCGATAGCGCCCAGTTTGGGGCAGCACCTAATACACACGTTAGTCCCATTACATTGGCACACCCGGGAACCCTACCAAAGATGAATAAAAAAGCCATTGAATATGCCATTAAACTGGGGTTGGCTTTACAATGCGACATTGAACAACATAATTATTTTGCACGCAAAAATTACTTTTATCCGGATTTGCCAAAAGGCTACCAGATAAGCCAGCATACTACCCCCATCTGCAAAAACGGTTTAGTTACTATTCGGGTAAATGATACGGTTAGGCAAATAAAACTTAACCGGATACATATTGAAGAAGATGCTGGCAAAAGCCTTCATGATGTGGATGAAAATTACACTGCCATTGATTTAAACAGGGCGGGCGTTCCCTTGCTGGAAATTGTAAGTGAACCTGATTTACACAGCAGTGATGAGGCGTTTGCCTATGTAACATCGCTAAGGCGGTTGGTGCAATGGCTGGGCATTTGCGATGGGAATATGGAAGAAGGCAGCATGCGTTGCGATGCCAATATTTCTATCCGATTAAAAGGTGAAACAAAACTGGGTACAAGGGTAGAGGTAAAAAATTTAAATAGTATCCGTAATGTAAAAAGAGCCATCGACCTTGAAGTGCTTCGGCTGATTGCCATTACCGAGGCCGGTGAAAAAATTATACAGGAAACAAGGAGTTACGATGCTGATAACAATACCAGCTTTTCGTTGCGTAGTAAGGAAGATGCAGATGATTACCGCTATTTTGCTGATCCCGATCTAACGCCTTTTCATATTACCAACGAATACCTGGATACCATAAAAAAATCAATGCCGGCCCTGCCGGAAACTCTGGAGAAAAAATATAAAACAGACTACCAGTTAAATGATTATGATGCAAATGTTTTGTGCAGCGAAAAAGCACTGGTTGAATATTTTGAATCGGTATTGGAAAATACCCATCATTACAAGGCTGCGGTAAACTGGCTGATGGGCCCGGTAAAATCTTACCTCAACGACCATGGAATTGAATGGAACCAATTAACCTTGCCACCTCAAAAAATAGCAGAACTCATACAATTAGTTGATGATGGGAAAGTAAATTTCGGTATAGCATCAACAAAAATATTTTCTGCATTGTTGATTACACCTAACAAAACTGCTCTTGAAGTAGCTACTGAGTTAAACCTGCTGCTGGAAAGCGATAGCGGCTCTATTGCGGCGTGGGTTGATGAAGTAATTGCTGCAATGCCGGATAAGGTAAATGAATACAAAACTGGCAAAAAAGGACTGATTGGGTTATTTGCAGGTGAAGTAAAAAAACGAAGTAAGGGAAAGGCCGATATGCAAAAAGTAAATCAATTATTAGCAGAAAAATTAAAATAATAACACAGCTGGCATAGGCCGAAGTACCATTTAGGGTTATCATTAAAAAATTAAATTATCACATGAAAAAATTAGTTTGCATTGTAACAATAATAACAATATTGATAAGTGCCTGCACCAATAAAAGCAGCGACGGACAATTTACCCTATCCGGTAACATTAAAAATATACCCAATCAAAAAGTATATTTAGAGGAAATGTATTTTACCCAACGAGCCCCGGAAGTATTGGATACAGCCGAAATAAAAAACGGGCAATTCACTTTATCCGCAATGGCGCCTGTAGAAGGGCTCTACAGAATCAGGTTAGAAAAAGATAAGCCGGTATTTATTTTTATCAACGATAAAAAAGAGATAAGTCTGCAAACAGATTATGCCACGATGTCTATTAAAACCGTGGTGATTAATACGCCTGCAAACCTCTTATTGAAAAATTTTATCCTTGCTATAGATACTTATAGAACCGATTTGCAAGAGAGAGGCACCCAATTGCAACAATATGGTGCAGCACAACAAAACGACAGTACTTATAAAGTTTTGGCACAACAATATCAGGACAAGAGCAATGCCTATAAAAGCTTCATGCTTAAATATATTGATACCAGTAGTAATGCAATAGTTGCCTTATTTGCGCTGGGATATACAAGAGATATTGAACCGGAAAAATTAGAACAACCAATTACCAAACTCACCAAACGCTTTCCTGGCAACGAGGCTGTATCAGTACTTTCAAAACAATACAAACAAATAATGGAGCAATCCAAACAGCAGGAAGCTACGCAAAAAACAAAACCAGCAATTGGCGACATGGCGCCGGACCTTAAAATGCAAACCCCGGATGGAAAAATGCTGGCTCTGAGCAGTCTTAAAGGAAAATATGTTTTGGTAGATTTCTGGGCTAGTTGGTGCGGTCCATGTCGTGCAGAAAACCCCAACGTTGTAAAGGCTTACGATATGTACAAAAACAAAAACTTTACCGTGCTGGGTGTTTCGCTTGATAAAAATAAAGATGCCTGGATTAAGGCCATTGCCAACGACCAATTAGCCTGGCAACATATGAGCGACCTGAAACAATGGAGTAGCGAAGCGGTAAGTTTATATGGAATAGAAGGTATTCCGCACAATGTATTGTTAGATCCACAGGGCAAAATTATTGCGGAAGGATTGCGTGGAGAAGAGCTGGAAGTAAAATTGGCGGAGTTGCTTAAATAACAACAGTAGCGGTCATTTATATTTTGTTCCGCTCCGGGTCTCTTTCCAATTTAAAAGTTCGCAGCCGAATCTCCACGATTAGCCATGCAGCAATGCCGTGGGAATCGGCCCTATTAAGGAAAGCAGTCTAAATTTATTTATTAAGGCAACCTGCTGAATTACGGCGGGTTCTGCAAAACACATTGCCCACTGCACGGAAACCCGCCTGGAAACCTTTAATTTATGGAGTTGGTGATTTTTAATGGGAGACTCCGAGCGGAAGCAAGTTTGACTACTCTATTGTAAAGTATGCTCTTTGAGATAAGTATTTATCAGTCTTGTTTGCTTTTGGTGTTACAATAAAAGTAAACACAGGCTTTAACTTACCGTCCTTTTTTTCTTTTTCAAAAATTTGCTCAAGCCTGTTATTTATAAGTGGCATGTTTGCGCCATAAACGATAGAAAAATGCTTAACCCCTGCTGTAATTTGTGATTGTAAATCATAAAACTTCGCAACATTGATTATGAATTTTATCGAACTCATCGGCTCTAATAATAGAAAATTGTCCGGCTCTAATTCTGGAATAACATAACCCGTGCGTTTATTGCCTTCATAATACTTCCCTTCGCTTGTATCATTAAAATTAATTTCTGGCGGCATTCCTTTAAATTCATCTTC
>JANPNY010000283.1:0-11505 GCA_031427745.1 Chitinophagaceae bacterium
ACCAGCATAAATTTTAGCTACTGCGGTTGCAAATTCCTCTACCAATTTTTCTGACTTTTCTGAAAAGATTTTATCCGAAAAACTGCCCCCTCCAAATACCGTAAAACTTGCTACAGCCTCCGATTGCATATGTGTACTATCCCAGCCGCAACCAAAGCTTTCATCTGTAAAACAATAACCCTGTTTTTTGCCAGAACGCCAGGGCTTATTATTCATTCCCATTATGAATTTACTGCTGTTGCCTACACCAAACTCATCAATACATTTTCTCTTTTCGGCAGGCATGGGTACATCCATTTTAATATGGCGGAGAATGCTAAAAGGCAGGGCCAGTATTACATAATCTGCCTTGATGGTTACAGGGATTTTATTGTTTCTAAAACTCAATTCATACCCATTGTTTTTTTCTTTTATTGCTGCCAACTCATGCTTCAGCTTAACCCTGTCTTTTACCTTTAAAAAAATGGTATCAGTCAGTTGTTGGCTACCACCTTTAATTTTATAAATTTCATGCTCACCATAAAATCCGCCAGATTTATCCAGCATGATTAAAAAGTTTAAGGCGGATTGTTCGGCTATTTCCATTCCATACTCACGGGAAAGCATTACGTCTAAAAAATTAAACAACCAACCGCTTATGCCAATATTCGTAAGGTATTCCTCAACAGATTGATTATCGAGCCGCTCTAATTGTTGCGCATTTTTATAGTTCAATTCATCCGGTAACGAAACAACATCTTTTGCCAATTGTGCAACAAAAGGCTGGAGGGCTGTAGCCAAATCATTTTCACTATAAGACCGATTTTCAAAATACAACATATCTTTTTCTAAGGCATCCGTACGAAGGTCGAACAATGGTACATCAAGCTCTTTTGCCAGTTGCAGTAAATCCTCGTGATTGGCATCTACAAACTCCCCGCCTAAATCGGTGCTGAGGTTTTTGCCAAAATAATTTTGCACCGTAAACATCCGACCACCCACTCTATTGGAAGCTTCATAAACAGTTGCCGACAAGCCCATTTTTTTTAATTGATAGGCAGCATTTAAACCCGCTATGCCTGCACCCACTATAACAATATTTTTTTTACCTGCCACATCATTGGCTTGTAAAAAAGAAGGTAGCATAACTGCTCCAGCCCCCAATATTGCTGCATTTTTTAAAAAACGCCTTCTACCCTCCTGCCTTTGCTGCAAAAGCTTTGCACTTGCTGCATCGCTTTGCACTGCTTTTTTAAAAGCAGTTGTAAAAGCCTGGGTAAAGTAATTGTGATGCATCTTTTTTTAAATTAAAACCCGGGATTTTGCGTCAGTTTTTGATTGGTAGCCAACAGTTCTCTGTTAGGTATAGGAAATACTGAATTGGTATTATCCACCCCTAATACGGCCTGTATTTTTTGAAAGCGTGCCAAATCAAAAAAGCGATGCCCTTCAAAATTTAATTCTGACAAACGTTCATCCAATATTACTTGAGTAAAGGCTTCTTCGTCGGGAACATCTGTATCTGTTAAAGCATCCATCCCTCTGTTTTCCCTAAGCGTATTGATATACTCCAAACCACCTCCTGCAAGCTTTTTTGCTTCCGCAGCAATCAGGTATATTTCTGCAATACGCATAATAAATGCAGGGTTATCCTTGGTTACTTCGCCCCGGTATTTTTGTGTTCTTCCATCGGGTTGAATACCTGCATCATTGTTTACAAAATCTACCAAAGCAGCCCTTTTATCGGTGGGTCTTGCTTCAAAAAAAGTATTGAGTTGCTGGCTGGCTAAAAAGAAAACTTCTGTTCTTAATGCATCAGGGCGTACATAAGTAGTACCATTAAAACTGCTTTGGTTTTGTGCATCAAAACTTAATTCAAAAATAGATTCGGATGAAAGTCTGCCGGAATAAATGGTTGCAAAAGCATCCGCATCCAACAAAGAATACGTTCCATCATTAATTACTTCGGTTGCAAACAAAGCTGCTTTTGTATAATCTTTTTGATAGAGGTAAACCCTTGCCAACAGGCCCTTTACCAATAATTGACTGGCATATTTGGCTTCAATGCTGGTACCAGCTAATAGGGCATTGGCATCTGTTAAATCTTTAATGATAGCCGTGTAAGATGCTGCAACGGTACTCCGTGGGACAATATCTGTTGCCTTTTGTACAGTTGTTACTACAGGGATTCCAAACGTAGAAGTATTGTCCCAATGATAGCCAAACATGCGGAGTACATCAAAGTGAACCATTGCCCTAAGGGCAAGTGCCTGACCTTTGATGCTTTTCTTTTCATCGGCAGATAGATTAACATCATTGATACCATCCACCACTGCTACAATTTCGTTGGCATTGGCAATACATTTATACATGGCGAGATACATTCTTTCTACGTATAAATTGGAACTTGTAATAGCATGGGCTCCCACTTCATTCAATGCAGGAATATCATAACCACCGGCAGTACAAATATCGCTGTTGAGATCGGCCATTAATGGATAATAGGCTCCGTAATAATCCCGCTGTTGCAAATTATTGTACAAGCCTGTTAATGCAGATCGAAGGCCATCTCCATTTTTAAATACCTGATCGGTTGGTACATCATTGGGTGAATTAACATCCAATTTCTGACAAGAAAATAATAGCAGGCTAACAGTACAAACGGCCAATATATTTTTACTTAATTTTTTCATGATTGTTCTTTTAAAAAGGATTAAAGATTGAGGTTGAAACCAAAGGTGAAAGTTCTTGCAGGTGGATAGGCTGCATAGTCCACACCTGCCGTCCTGTCTATGTTTCCACCATTGGAACTCACTTCCGGATCAAAGCCTTTGTACTTTGTAAACACCAACAGGTTTTGCACCTGTGCATATACTCTAAACCCTGTTAAAAACTTAAGTGCTTTTTTGCTGAATGTATAGCCAATATTGACGGTTCTTATCCTGAAGAAAGAAGCATCTTCTACAAACATGGAAGAGTTTTCAATGTAATTTTTGGTAATAAAAGAAGGCCTTGGCACATCAGTAATATCACCGGCTTTTTGCCATCTGTTGAGTGAGTTTACAGAGTTGTTGGCATATACCTGGTCAAGACCGCCATCATTACCATAACCAAGATTTTCCCACACCGGCCTAATCAGATTGTACACTTTGTTACCCACACTAAATTGTGTTGCAACCATCATGTCAATATTTTTATACCGGAGATTATTGGTTAACCCACCATAAAAATCTGGTCTTGCTTTACCGAGTATCTGTGCATCGTCTGCATCTATTACACCATTTTTATCCAGGTCTTCAAAAGTTGCATCACCCGTTTGAGGATTTACACCTGTATATTTTACACCCCAGAAACTACCCACCGGTTGACCAACTTTTAAAATATGAGTTGGATTCAAATCATTAAATGCACTCAGCAACTGGTTATCGATAGGCGTTTTTAACAGCGTATTTTTTTGAGACGTGATATTAAAATTGGTTGACCATTTAAAATTGGCGGTATTGATATTTCTGGTGGTTACATTAAATTCAAAGCCTTTGTCTTCTACTTCACCACCATTGGTAAGCAGGGTTGCAAAACCAGTAGTGCCGGCAATAGGCACATAGTTCAAGAGGTCGGTACGGGTATTTACAAAATAATCTGCAGAACCGCTGATTATGCCACTCCACAATTCAAAATCGATACCCACATTGGCTCCCCTGTTTTTTTGCCAGGTAAGGTTAGGATCGGTGATCAACTTTGGCTTTAAACCAGATTGACCATTGTAGATAGCCGGTTGCCAAAGCGGTTTATTTTGATAGTCACCAATTTCCTGATCGCCGGTAAACCCATAACTGGCCCTGAGTTTAAGAGCAGTAATGGTATTACTGGCTTCCATAAATTTTTCTTTATTGATATTCCAACCCAAACTAAAAGATGGAAAATAGCCATACTGTTTGCCGGTGGGGAAACGGGAAGATCCATCAGAACGAATTACAAAGCTGGCAAGGTATTTATTGTTGTAGTCGTAGGTTAGTCTTGCCAGGTAAGAATGTAATCTGTTATTGCCGCCCGGTGGCACTGGCGTACGGGTAATAATGGCTGCAACAGATACATCAGATAAACCACTGCCTAACGGGAAGCCTTGGCCCGAAACTGCATTTCTATCCGAAGTAGCACTTTGTTGCGTAAAGCCAGCCAATGCACCAATGGTATGTCTGTTGTATGATTTTTGAAAGCTAAGAATATTTTCATTTAACCAAACCGTACTGGTAAAATTAGCCTTGGTTGCCCTGCCGCCAATAGGGGCGCCATCGGTGGTAAGCGGGGAGATAAAAAGCTTATCCTGCAAGGCTGAATAATCTACACTCCAGGAAGTTTTAAACTTTAAAGCATTGGATATTTTGTATTCGGCAAAGGCAGAACCGAGGGCACGGTAACCATCGGTAGTACCAACTATTTCGTGTGCAGATTTTACCGGGTTATCAGATAACCAACTGGCCTGGTAATCTTCAAATTTTGCATAATTACCAGCTGCATCATATACTGGCATTAATGGCGAAGCACCCAATGCATTGGTAACAATGCCGCTGTAGGTATCATCATTAAAGCTACGCCTGTTAAGGCTTTTAGAGAGTGATATGTTTGTGCCTATCAACAACCGATCGTTAACAGCATGATCGATATTAATGCGTGCATTCATGCGTTTAAAATAATTTTCTATTACAATTCCCTGCTGATCAAAATAACCTCCACTCATGTAAAAACGGGTTTTATCATTGCCCCCTTTTACATTTATTTCGTAATTGTTGATGGGTGCAGTACGAAAAATTTGATCAAGCCAAACCGTATTGGTATTACCTGCAGCATAATTTAATGGATCGGTTAACACCGTTGCATCAAAGCCAGCACCAAATACATTGGGGTCTGCATTGTACAATTTAAGATCGTTGCTGCGTGCCTCGTTGATTAAATCTACAAACTGTTTGCCATTTAAAAACTTAATTGTTTTGGCTACTTTTTGTACGCCGCTGTACATATTAAATCCAATCTGCGATTTGCCGGCCTTACCCTTTTTGGTAGTAACGAGTACTACGCCATTAGATGCCCTTGCACCATATATAGCTGCAGAAGATGCATCTTTCAATATTTCGATGGACTCAATATCATCAGGATTGATATCGGATATGGAACTGATATTTTGCCCCTGTCCAACTTCTTCGCCGGTAGTGTTAAAAGAGGTGGATAAGGAAGAATTGCTTTCGCTGATCATTGGAATACCATCCACTACATACAAGGGATTTTGTGCTCCACGGATGCTTACCAGCAAACCTGCACCCGGCGTACCGGATGGCGAAGTAACATTGATGCCGGAGAGTTTTCCCTGGATACTACTCGCCAGATTGGTTACGGGTTGATTTTTAAAGTCTTTGTTACCAATAGAGGCTACAGCACCTGTAAGGTTTGATTTTTTTTGTGTGCCATAACCCACTACCACAACATCTGCCAACTGACTGGCAGATTCCTGCAATACGATGATGACATTGCTTTGTCCTTTTACATCAAAATATTTATGCTTATACCCTACAATGGAAAACTCAATATTGCTGTTTGCATCAGGCAATACAAGCGAAAAAGCACCATCAGCAGCGGTGGTTGTACCAATGCTTTTGCCATCTCCTTTAATACCAACAGATACGCCTTGCAACGCATTACCCTGCTGGTCTTTTACAATACCTTTTACTTTAAAATTTTGGGCAAAAGAAATAAAGGGAAATAACATTAAAAGAAAAATTGTTGCAGCAAAATGCAGTGGTTTTTGTGGAATCATGTGAGATTATTTTAAAGTTAAATTTTGGTAATTCAAAAATAGCCATTGGAATTGAAACAAAAACTACGTCAAAAGATAATCCAGCAAAAAATTAAACTATTGATTATCAGATAATATTTTAAGTCAAAACTTAGTAAATTTGAGAGTCAAAAGAAATGCAGGATTTAATCTAAACAGAAAACGTCTATTAAATATGCTACTAAGCAATAAAATAAAGAAAGCCGTAGAGCAACATCCTGAAATATTGAAGCTGTTGTATCAAGAAAATAAAATGGATGGATGGGCAAATTTAACCCGTACTCATTTTAATAATATGGCCCAGGTAATTAATAAAAAAGTTACCCAATCTGTTATCAATAATGTTGATTTGGTAGCACACAATTTTGTAATTGGCAAGTTGAAAATAGAGAAAGATATTTTGAACCTCCGGTGCGTATCGGTAGCCGGTTTTATACAGCATTTAAGCAAGCGCAGCGACTACCAGGTGTATAATTGGGTAAGCGGCAAAACCTTGCACAGCTATTGGAATAATGGCAGCGCCAAAGATGTAAAAGTAAATGCGTTGTTGGTTTTTTTGCAAGTACCATTAAGCGATTGGGATTATTGGATAAAAGATCAGCAAACAGCTGGCACAGCTAGAATGATGTCTGGATTTCCCTTTAAAACATTGGAACTTAACCATGCTTCGCTGGCCATTGTAAAAAAATATTATACGGGCAACTACTATTTGTATTATCAAAAAACTGATGGCAGCAGCAATATCATTAAAACCCCTTTTGTTATAAAAGAACAACCCACTGGCGAACTGTTGGTGCAGTCCATTTCGGAAGGGCACCGGTATATTGGCAAGGTGATGAGCATGAGAGATGGTTGCCTTTATATTAATTGCCAGAACCTTGATTTTGAAGAAATGGAACAGTATGTTTTTAATATTGGGCTTGAAACAAACCCTGAAGTATTGTTTGGGGTATCTACTACAGTGAGTGTAAAAGAAAGGTTGGGTGTAGCACTTAAAAATGTGCTGGTAAAACAAAAGCACCATGATGCTGCTTTTGAACAGGAGCATGAAATAGAAATACCTTTTAGCAAAGTTTACAATAGTAACAGCGAGGAGGCCGTTATTGTAGGCTATCTAAAAAAGAGTGTGGCCAATATTATAAAAACAAAAAGCTGTTGCAACCTAAGCGATTTAGTTTAGTGAGATGGTATGTAATTAAAACGGTGGTATGTAAATGGCGTATTATAGGTTGCACCCACGGTTACCCTATTGAAGAACTTCAGGCTTCATTGTAATGATTTAAAATGCCTGACATTTTTTGGTGATAATTCTACTTTAGAATTGCTATCACCAATTCATTTTTTTCTTTAAAAAGTTTGTAAGTTCTGCTGCAATCTCTCTATGTTCTGCCAAATCTGGATGGCCATCGCAGCCATTGTGATATTGTTTTGAAAAGAAATAACTGGTTACTTTTTTATCGTCTTCATCATTGGCTTTTTTCACAATCGCTGTCAATGTTTTTTTCATGAAAGAAGTTAATACAGCATCGGCCATTGGGCTGGTAAGGCAAACAAACATTGCATTGGGATAATACCCTCTCAACTGTTTGATAAAGCCGTTATAATTGTTGCAAAAACTATTGAAGTCCTGAATACCATCATTCTGTCCAAGACAAATAGTTACCACATCAGGTTGATATTTTTTAAAATCCCAGGCTATAGAATCACCTCTCATTTCAATCTTATCAAATACGGGTGGCATGATAATTTCCATATTACAACAACTGTGCATTAACCCAACGCCGGATACCGAAGAAAGATGATATTGTGCATTAAGTCCACGGGCAGTAATGGCTCCGTAGCTTAACCAGGCGTTGTGCTGATCTTGCCAAACACCCATTCCACAGGGAATTTCAGACTGATCGCTGCCGGTACCGCAGGTGATGGAATTGCCAATGAATTCCATTTTACGCTCGGGCTTGGCAGGCAGTGGCAGCAGGGCTTCGCAGCGCAAACCTATAAACTCCAGGTAACCAATATTTGATTCAGTGTTTTTAGAAATAATGAGGGTGTGTGTTGTGTCTGCTAAACTATCTGCTATGATTATTTCATTAACTTTTTCTTTGGTTTGAATCCTTACCGGCTTATCGTCAATAACAATTTCGAGGTAGTTATGATTTTGACCCCATAGTTCCTGATCGTTTATCAACAAGGTACAAGACCTTCCCTTAAAACTTGCTTTAATGTACACACCGGGGCTCCAGAACCTGGGCTTTTTTGCATCGGAAAAATCAATTCTACCAGTATATTGAAACAAAGAGTTGTCTGCTTCAAACATTGTTCCTTTTGTGATGGTATTTTCTTTTGGTGCATTTGTACAGCCTGTTACAATTCTTGAAAGTAATAGTGAATATAGCAATAACCTTATCATACATTAAAATGTGGAATCGATTTTTTGACAATGAATTTCAAACATGCTAATGTTGAATAATAAACTGTTGTTCAATCAATAGCTGCTTGCGTTAGGGATTGAAGTGGAAATCCTTTTTTTGCCCCTGTATTTTGGCAAAAAAAGATTGGAACGAAAAGCCCGGCACCGCCATATAAATACCAGACTTTTTTAAAGAGATTGTACGGCGGGGCAACGCCCAAAATTTCCGTATCAATCTTTTAAAGTTTTTAGTACTGATAATTGAATAATACTTTTTGTTTACCGATGATTACTTCAAATTCACCTGGCTCGGTTACTGTTTTTAATTGTTCATTTACAAACGCCAAATCGTTTCGGTCGATGGTAAATTCAACAGTCTTAGTTTCGCCTGCCTCTAAATTGATTTTTTGAAAAGCCCTTAACCTTTTCATATTGGGGGTAATGCTTGCGTACAAATCATGTGTGTACAATTCCACGGTATGTTTACCTGCTATTTTTCCGGTATTTTTTACAGTGATACTCACCGATAATTTTTCTTTTGCTTTCAAATTTTTGGTACTCATTTTCACTTCACCATATTCAAAAGTTGTATAACTCAAGCCATGTCCAAACGGATACAAGGGATTGTAACCGGTATGTATATCGTTGTTAAAAACTTCTCTTATCTCTTCTGTTGGCTTACGATCGTACAGCACTATTTCGCCCATGCTGCGTGGGTAGCTAAAGGGTAAAATTCCATTGGGATTGTAATCGCCAAACAGCACATCAGCAATAGCTTCAGCAGATTTTTTTCCGCTCCAGTAGGCCATTAAAATTCCTTTACAGAATGGTTCGATATTGGTAATAATCCTTGGTCTTCCTTCGGAAAGCACCAACACGATTGGCTTTCCGGTAGCGGCTGCGGCATTTGCCAGTGCAACCTGG
Organism: Chitinophagaceae bacterium; assembly: GCA_031427745.1. Classification (GTDB taxonomy): domain Bacteria; phylum Bacteroidota; class Bacteroidia; order Chitinophagales; family Chitinophagaceae; genus Ferruginibacter. Next base: position 9,141 of record JANPNY010000283.1, read on the forward strand.
TTTTCATCCAAGGCAAGGTCTGCAATATTTCCGGGGCTCTCCGCATACGCATTTTCGCCCAGGCACAGGATGATAGCATCCACTCCCGCCGCGGCATTGGTAAGGGCAGCTGGATCAAAATTAAGCGGATTATCAAAACCTTTTCCGGTGGTTGTAACCACATTTGCAGCTCCTAATTTATCAGTAATAGTTTGCAAAATGGTTTTGCTGTCTGCAGGATACCATTGCTCTTCTTTTCCCTGCCACGTATAACTCCAGCACCCATTAAGGGCACTAATACTTTGCGCTACAGGCCCGGCAACCAACACTTTTTTATTTTTGGGCAGTGGCAAAAAATCTTGATTATTTTTTAATAAGGTAATGGCTTCATGAGCTGCATCCAGTGCCAGTTGCTGGTATGCCGGATTTCCGAAATTTGCAACCGCTTCTTTTTCAGGATAGGGGTTATCAAACAATCCTAATTTATATTTCAGCAGCAAAATTCTTTTTACAGCATCATTGATTCTGCTGATAGGAACCTCGTTATTTTTTACAGCCTCTATAAGATAGCCGTAAAAAGAGAAATCGGATGGCACCATGCTCATATCGATGCCAGCATTAACACAGAGAGCTACCGCTTCTCTGTTAGTTGCTGCCATATTATGCCGGTCATGTACTCTTTTGATATCTTCCCAATCAGTTACAATAACACCTTGAAAGCCCAATTCTTTTCGTAACAAATCGGTTAATAAATATTTGCTGGCATGCACCGGCACCCCGTTTATTTCACTGGAGTTAATCATTATAGTGGAAGCTCCTGCTTTTACAGCTTCCCGAAACTGCGGTAGATAATATTCTCTCATCTCAATATCAGGCATGTAAATGGGCGTACGGTCTTTGCCTGTTCTGGAGGCAGAATATCCCAGGTAATGCTTCATGCAACTTGCAACTGCAGTAACGTTTTTTAAACCATCTTCTTCATAAGCTTTTATTGCTGCAACACCCATTATTTTGCCAATAAAAACATCTTCACCATAGGTTTCGGGAAACCTTGACCACAATGGCTGCCGGCCAATATCCAGCACCGGCGCAAAGTTCCAGCGAACGCCAGATGCCCTCAACTCTTTTGCAGCCACTTTCGTTATTGCCTTTACAAGCTCAATATTACGAGTGGCAGCCATACCGATATTTTGGGGAAACAAAGTAGCATCCAGGGTATAGGTTTGTCCATGAATTCCATCAAGCCCATAAATTACCGGAATTTTAAGCCTTGTTTTGTTAGCTTCATCCGCTATCTGTGTAAGTAAGGCATTCCATTGTGACACAGATAATGCATGATTGGTTACATTTAATATAGAGCCAACATTATGGGCAACCACAGCCTCTTTTAATTTTAAAGCATCCAGCTCGCCGTCAATGTTAGTGCCTACTACTCCAAGGGTTACCTGCGTCATTTGGCCCACTTTTTCCTCCAGCGTCATTTGCTTTATGAGAGCATCTACTTTTTTAATGTCTGCATTATTTTGTTGGGCAGTAGCTACTGCAAAAGTTGTAATAGCAATACAAAAGGAGATAATTTTATTCATAGTTAAATTATTTAGTCTAGCACTTTCGCTATTTGTAGTTTATTTGTTGAAGTTAGTTAATACCTTCATAACTTCTTCTGTAACCAGCTTATTTCCGGCTGCATTTAAATGAATTATGTCTGTAGTAAGTATCCCCTATTCTACATTGTCAGGGTTATGCAATAGTTCATAATCATGAAAAAAATTTCGGAAATCCAGGACAGTGCAATTATATTTTTTAGCCAAATTAAATATCATAGCAGCGCAATAATTAGATCCCCATCCTGCTGATTGGTGTAATTGTTCCGTTTGCCAATTACTGCCGGTGTACATAAAACAAGTTGCATCTTTTTTGCCTGCAACTTTTTTATAATTGCTTCATAAAATTTTTCAAATTTATCCGGATAGGTACCTGCACCTGTTACTTTATGCCCAACATCATTTACGCCATTCCAAATAAAAAACTTGTCAGGATTTTTTGCAAACACATCGTCATCCATGCGTAGGTTAAGATCGTACACCTTACTGCAACCCACGCCAGAAGCAATTATTTCGTACTGCTCTGCCATTCCGTTTTTTTCAAAATTCTTTTTTAGCAGATCGATGTAGCCGCCATTATTGGTGCCCATTTGTGTGATGGAATCGATAAAAAAAAGGATGCAATTTTTTCTCTCTTGTTTCATTGAAAACATGCATAGAACAGAAATAAAGATGAGTAATTTTTTGATGGCCATCCCCTTATTTTTTTCATAATGCAGCATAAAAATACTTACCTTATTTTTAAAAATCTCCCTTTTTTAATTGCCCGATCGCTTAGTTGG
>JANPNY010000284.1:0-3430 GCA_031427745.1 Chitinophagaceae bacterium
TATCTTTCAGTTTACTTAATACCCTCGGAATTTTTACCAGTACCTGTCCGCTTCTTACATTATCACCTTCTTCTAAAACAATGTGACTACCTACTGGCAAATTATAAGAATTATTCTCTTTACCTTCAATGATGATAGACGGTAATTTCGTTTTATCTTTTGTTTCAATTACCACTTTTTCCTTGTGACCTGTTTGTTCATCTGCTTCTTCTCTTACGGTAACGCCTTCAATCACCGCTTCAAATTTCACCTTACCAACAATCTCAGAAACGATTACATTATTGAACGGATCCCATGTACAGATAGTTTCACCTTTGATTACCTTCTGACCATCCTTTACATTCAACGTAGCACCATAAGGAACGTTATTGGTAATTAGCAAACGGTCGTTCTTAACATCCATGATTCTAACCTCACCGGTACGGCCAATTACAACATTTATTTTTTTACCTTCTGCATCTTCAGTAGCAACCGTACGCAAACCATCAAATTGAATAGTTCCATCAAATCTTGCAGGCATTGTAGATTCTACAGAAGCAGAACCCGCCACACCACCAACGTGGAAAGTACGTAATGTTAACTGTGTACCAGGCTCACCAATACTTTGTGCAGCAATAATACCAACTGCATCACCCTTTTGAGTAAGGTAACCTGTGGCAAGATTTTTACCATAGCACTTAACACAAACTCCACGCTTGCTTTCGCAGGTTAATACAGAACGTATTTCAACTGCTTCCATTCCACTCTCTTCAATTTTTTGTGCATCATCCTGTGAAATTTCTTCACCGGCTTTTACCAATAATTCTTCCGTTACCGGATGGAAAACGTCGTGCAATGAAGTACGGCCTTCAATCCTGTCGGCAAGATTTTCAATAATATCTTCATTATCTTTTAAAGCCGAAGTAGCAATACCACGAAGTGTACCACAATCTTCTTCATTGATTACAACATCCTGCGCCACATCCACCAAACGACGTGTTAAGTAACCTGCATCCGCTGTTTTTAAAGCCGTATCGGCCAAACCTTTACGGGCACCATGGGTTGAGATAAAGTATTCCAATACATTCAATCCGTCTTTGAAGTTGGAAAGAATTGGGTTCTCAATAATCTCACTTCCCGATGAACCTGATTTACGTGGTTTAGCCATCAAACCCCTGATACCTGCCAACTGTTTAATCTGTTGTTTACTACCCCTCGCTCCCGAGTCAAGCATCATATAAACTGAGTTAAACCCTTGTTTATCTGCGGCCAATTCTTTAATCAATGTTTCAGTAATTCTTGTATCCACCCGACTCCAGATATCCACTGTTTGGTTATAACGCTCATTATTGGTTATTAAACCCATATTGTAGTTACCCCACACTTCATCCACTTCCACAGTTGCATTATCGATTAACTGTTGTTTAATATCTGGTATAATTAAATCATTGATGTTAAATGATAAGCCACCCCGGAATGCCATGCGGTATCCCAATGTTTTGATATCATCCAAAAATTTAGCAGTGATAGGGACGTTTGTCCATTTAATAATATCACCAATAATTTCACGCAAAGATTTTTTAGTTAACAACGCATTGATAAAACCAACCGTTTTAGGAACGTGCTGGTTAAATATTACACGGCCAACTGTAGTCTCAATTAATTTATACGTTAAAGTACCATCATCATTCCGGAAATTTGCTCTAACCCTTATATGGGCATGCAGATCAACCTGCTTTTCGTTGTAAGCGATGATTACTTCGTCAGCAGAATAAAATGCCTTTCCTTCGCCTTTCACTTTTTCTGTTTCAGTCGATTTTTTTCCTTTGGTAATATAGTACAATCCCAATACCATGTCCTGAGAAGGTAAAGTAATGGGCGTACCATTCTGAGGGTTTAAAATGTTATGAGAAGATAGCATCAACAACTGTGCTTCAAGGATAGCTGCGTTGCTTAAAGGCACGTGAACCGCCATCTGATCACCATCAAAATCCGCATTGAACGCTGTAGTTACCAACGGGTGCAATTGAATAGCTTTCCCTTCAATCAATTTTGGCTGGAATGCCTGAATTGACAAACGGTGAAGGGTTGGGGCCCTGTTCAACATAATTGGATGCCCTTTCAATATATTCTCCAGGATATCCCAGATAATTGCTTCTTTTTTATCAACCAGTTTACGGGCCGATTTTACCGTTTTAACGATACCTCTCTCAATTAGTTTACGGATAATAAACGGCTTAAATAATTCTGCCGCCATATCTTTTGGCAAACCACATTCATGCATCTTTAATTCTGGCCCTACCACAATAACAGAACGACCAGAGTAATCCACACGCTTACCTAATAAGTTCTGACGGAAACGTCCTTGCTTACCTTTCAACACATCACTCAATGATTTTAATGCACGACCACCTTCTGCTTTTACAGCATTTGATTTACGGCTATTATCAAACAATGAATCGATTGCTTCCTGCAGCATTCTTTTTTCGTTACGAAGAATTACTTCAGGCGCTTTAATTTCTAATAATCTTTTTAAACGGTTATTACGGATAATAACACGACGGTATAAATCATTTAAATCCGAAGATGCGAAACGACCTCCATCCAAAGGAACCAATGGACGTAATTCCGGTGGAATAACAGGAATATATTGCATTACCATCCACTCAGGACGGTTGTTGATTCTTGTGTTGGCATCACGGAAACTTTCTACTACGCTCAAACGCTTTAATGCGTCTGCTTTACGTTGCTGGCTTGTTTCTACAGCAGCTGAGTTACGCAAGTCAAAACTTAATTGATCCAAATCTATGCGTTGCAGTAAATCATGCACCGCTTCGGCACCCATTTTGGCAATAAATTTGTTTGGATCTTCATCAGATAAATGCTGGTTATCTTTTGGTAACGTATCCAGGATATCCAGGTACTCTTCTTCAGTTAATAAATCACCAAAATTCTGTCCTTTATCAGCCCTAATACCCGATTGAATTACTACGAAACGCTCATAATATACAATTGTTTCCAATTTCTTGGAACTCATTCCCAACAGGTAACCAATTTTATTTGGTAACGATTTAAAGTACCAAATATGCACAACAGGCACCACCAATTTGATGTGCCCCATTCTTTCACGACGTACTTTCTTTTCTGTTACTTCAACACCACATCTATCGCAAACAATTCCTTTATAACGGATACGCTTGTATTTTCCGCAAGCACATTCATAATCCTTTACTGGTCCAAAAATTCTTTCGCAAAACAAACCATCTCTTTCTGGCTTGTAAGTACGGTAGTTAATGGTTTCGGGCTTTAGCACCTCTCCAAAGCTTCTTTCTAAAATACTATCCGGCGAAGCCAGACCGATTGTAATTTTAGAGAAAGTAGGTCTGGGGCGGTTTTCTTTTTTGAATGCCATATTTTGAATTGATAATTTTTAATAGATAATTAATAATTC
>JANPNY010000285.1:0-3110 GCA_031427745.1 Chitinophagaceae bacterium
TTCGGGAGTGGCTCAAATTGATTCAAACCACGAATGGACACGAAGATACACGAATGGGATTTTGGCCACGCTGGCAGCGTCAGCCGGCGCAGATCTTCGCTCCATTCGTGTTCTTTCGTTGATTTGTAGGCCAACCAGGGTAAGCGGCACTCGAAGGAATTAGTGAAATGATAACTTTAAAAATGATAAACCAGGCGTATTTTTAATAGGGCTGCACGTATTTACAAATCATTTATAAATTGCACTTATGAACAAAACTAACAGAACATTTTTAAGCTCAATTGTTATGGCATTTTTTGTGGCTGCATGTTCAAATGCAGCTAAAGCACAAACTGTAATTCCAAAGTATGAGCGAACGGTGTCAAAAGAATTATATGATAGCATTGTTGATGTTGACAGCATTTTCTTTGAGGCTTATAATAACTGTAAACTTGATAAAATAGATTCTTTAATATCGGAAGACATAGAGTTTTACCATGACAAAGGAGGGCTCTCCACCTCCAAAAAAGATATAATGAAAGCTTTGCAAAATAACATTTGTGGGAAAGTAACGAGAGAGTTACTTAAAGGAAGCATTGAAGTTTATGCAATTAAAGATTATGGAGCAGTAGAAATGGGCTTTCATGGCTTCCACAATAACCAGGAAAAGGAAACCGGGCCTACCCATTTCTCGAAGTTTGTTCATATTTGGCACAAGGAGAACAATCAATGGAAACTTACCCGGGTTATAAGTTTACATTAAATTACCCCTCCGTACCGCTAACTTATTCCAACCACTGAGAACTGCATTTATTTCTCCCTATAAAAGAGCGCTGAAAAAGAAAACAGTATTCAAATTTTCAATTTTGAATAGGTGGAAACTTGCAGCTACTTTTGCGATGATAACAATATAAAAGCTATATCATGGACACAGACGAATTATCTACAGAAGTATACAATGGAATAATAATTGAGGCTGAAAAATTTAATCATGATTTGACTCTTCAATTCGGAGTAATGGCTGCCTCCTGTAATAACGAAGGGGAATATTTACACAATGCAAAAGAATTAATAAAACAAATTAAAACGCTTGATAAATCCGATCTATCCGATATGTTTTTTGATTCTCCTCCTGCTAAAAAATATTTATTATTGTCCCTTAAAAAAATATTAGCAAACATTGCTGAGATAGAAAAAATTCCGGAAGAAAAAAGACATTATGAATTTTAAGCTAAAATTTACTAACCATAAATTCAATACAATATCGGTTGATAGTTTCATTGAAAAATATAGAATGACTAATTCAAAGGAAGACTTAAAGAAATTAAGAAATGATATTCTATATTTTAAACAAGTAAAAATAGATGGTGTAAAATGTAACTGTATAAATACTTTATGGGCAATTAGTTCCGCCATTTCAGAACAAGTGTGCTTTACTTGTATCACTGGAGAATCAGATTATTCAAACGACTATTAAATTGAATAGACTGCATATGATGCTAAAATTACATGGGCAACAGCAGGGCCCGACACAATAAAATTTTCCACCTGCAACAATGCCTGCATGTTAGCTGAGCCACAAAACCAGCTCTAAAAAATACCAAACCAATTTTACAATTCGCCATTAACATACCGCTGAGCAATGCTCAGCGGCCTTGACGTGAACCTTTTTTTAATATGGTGCCCCCGGTACGATGCAAAATATCACGTAGTGTTTCTATTACTTCAATTGTATGATCGCCTTTGTTAATCATTACACACTCAGCCATGGCAGCATGGGCTGCATCTGTAATTTCCTACCTTGTAGCCATGCCGGATTTATTAAGTGTTTCTAAACCCTGTGTTGCCCAAACTACCGGTACATGGGCGGCTTCGCATATACACAATATGTCTTCTTGAATTTCTCCCATCCTTTCAAAAACAATTTCAACAGCAAGGTCGCCACGGGCTATCATTACGCCAAAAGCCTTTTGATGCATGCCACCCAGTAAAAGCTGCGGAAGATTTTTTACCGCTTCCGTGGTTTCAATTTTAATAATGATATGAGGCGGTTTGAAGGATATTTTTTTAATGCTGCCTGCAACCCTAAAAGATCTGAAGGATAGCGGACAAATGAATATCCCACCATATCAGCATGATCACATACAAACGGTAAACATACTTTATCAAATTCTGTGAGAGAAGAAATAGAGATTTGAGAATCAGGAAAATTAATACCCTTGCCTTCTTTTATTTGTTGCCTGGCAGAGGATATGCGGACAATGCGCATGGCAGCTTTGTTTTTTCCGGTAGTTTCAATAAGCCCTTTTATCATTCCGTCGTCAATGTACACCCGTTCCCCTTTTTTAAGCATCGTAATTATGCCCGGTTCGTTGGGGCTTATCACAACCGCATCCTCTTTAAAACCTTTATCGTCATCTGCCAGCCATACTATTTCGCCTTCTTTTACCTTCACTTTTCCCTTAGCTTTCCCCTTGTTTAATAACCTTGTTCTAATTTTAGGGCCAGCCAGGTCCATATAAATTTTACAGCTTAGTCCGGTGTAACGGCTTGCCCTTTTTAAATGCTGAATCATTCTCTACCAGGTGGCTTCATCGTCGTGGGCACAATTAATCCGGGCTACATTCATTCCGTTCTGCAGCAGGTTTTTTATCAAAGCATAATTATCAGCAAAAGATGCATCAAAAGTTATCATGATGAAGGGTATGGCAGCATCTTTTTTTTCACCAAAAAGTATGTTGCTTTTTTCGGCCATTTGTAGTTGGCTATATTCGTAGTGGCAGGTTTCCAGTTGTTCTTATAAATAGCGCTTACCCAATCGCTGCAAAATAGATTGTAACTGGCTGTGAATATGTCTCTCAGAACTGGCCAAAGAAGACAAACCATAAGAATGGAGCAGATCCTGCAGGCAACGGGTATACTCCTGTCTTAGTACTAAATAATGAATTAGGTTTTATGTTGCGGGCAGTTGCAGAGGATGAATATTGTTAAACTCCGGTTCTCGTTTTTTAATTTCCAGCAACATCTTTTTTTCCAGTTCACTCAGTTGTTGCTTGATTATTTCAAGCGATTCAGTTTTCATTTTTAAATAAGACTTAGTTTTTTTGTCCCTGGCGAAAGTAGGCTTAACC
>JANPNY010000286.1:0-9803 GCA_031427745.1 Chitinophagaceae bacterium
CATCGAGCGGGTGATCGTCATCGAGCCCGACCGCGGCTCCGGCTTTTCGAGCTTCGCGCCGCGTGTGCCAAAATATTTTTCCTTCGGCAAAATTGAAGATTGGAACTTTAGCGGCCTGTTAAATAATGGTTTCCGTGAATACACAGACGAAACAATGAAGCCGGCAGATGTATCAAAATACATTTTTACCGATTTCAAAAAAGCATGTCATAGGCAATACAAATTTGCAAACAGAACAGAGCAAACATTCGCTTTCATTTTAGAAAACGAACCAGAAGTTTTAAAATGGATGCGACCATCCCTCTACCAATTCAGGATCTACTGGAGCACCAAAGGACAAACCTACCAACCCGATTTTGTTGCTGAAACAGCCGAGTTTATTTACATGATAGAAACCAAAGCAGCAGACGATATAAAAACAGAAGAAGTGCAAGCAAAGAAAACGGCGGCTCTCAAATATTGTGAGTATGCCAATGAGTTTATAAAAGAACAAGGCGGCAAGCAATGGAAGTATGCAATAATTCCACATGATAAAATGGCTAAGAACAGTAGTTTTAAAGGGATTGTTACACCAAACATAATTAAGTAAAATGGATATTGATTACCAACCCATAACTTAGAAATCGATAAAATCAATCTCAAGAATAAGTACTTTCAATTAATAGGTGTAAATTCCCGTGTAGTAATTTCCTAAATGAAAATTTGATGTCATATTAAATTTAGGACGCTATTTATTATTAAAATTGTCGAATTAGACACTTTTAAGTATCAACCATGGCTAAAAAAGATGAAACAAATAGAAAAAGGAATTCTGCTATCTGCTGGAGACTTATCCAGTCATATAGCATGTAGCCATTTAACTTATCTTGATCTTGCTGCTACAAAGGAAACAATAAAGGCTCCTGATTATAGAGACCCAATGCTTGCAATTTTACAAGAAAGAGGTTTAGCGTTTGAGCAAGCATACTTAAAGATTTTAAAAGATTCAGGGCTTCAAATTATTGAACCCAATTCAGATGATAATGAAACTGCATTACAACGTACTGTTTTAGCAATGCAGCAAGGTGCCGATGTAATTTATCAGGCAAGTCTTAAAAAGGGTATTTGGCAAGGACGTGCTGACTTTCTAATCAAAGTTGATAAGCCCAGTAACTTCGGAAATTGGTCGTATGAAGTCGTTGATTCAAAACTTGCAAAGGAAACCCGAACAGGAACTATTTTACAACTTTCTTTATATTCTGAATTGGTCGCAGATATTCAAGGTATCATGCCGGAGTTTATGCATGTGATTACCCCGGAAGAAGAATTTTCAAAGCATACTTATCGTCTCAATGATTTTTTAGCTTATTACCGTTTTATAAAATCCCGGATTGAAAAAACTATTCTTAATACTGATGATATAATTCCAACGTATCCCATTCCATGTGCTCATTGTGAAATCTGCAACTGGTGGCAACAATGTGATACGAGAAGAAGAGCGGACGATCATTTATCATTAGTAGCAGGACTTTCAAATTCCCATGCCGCTGAGATGAAAAAATGGAATGTTGAAACGCTTCAAAAACTTGCTGTTGTTCTGCTTCCATTACCTTATAAGCCAGCAAGAGGAGCAGTCGAGACATTTACAAAGTTGAGAGAGCAGGCCAGGGTTCAATTTGAGGCCAGGCAAAGCCAACAGAATGTGTATGAATATTTAGATATAGAAGAAGGGCGTGGTTTCTTTAAGTTACCTATGCCTTCAAAGGGCGATATATTTTTCGATTTTGAAAGCGACCCCTTTGTTGGAACAGCAGGTCTTGAATATCTTTTCGGTTGGGCTTTAAATAGTGACACAATAGTTTATCATTGTCTTTGGGCACTAACGCCATTGGAAGAAAAAAAGGCTTTTGAAACTTTTGTAGATATGGTGATGGAGCGTTGGAAGGAGTTTCCTGATTTTCATATATATCATTATACCGCTTATGAACCGTCCGCTCTAAAACGCCTCATGGGGAAACATGCAATCCGTGAAAACGAAATAGATCAGATGTTGCGAGCTGGTATTTTTATTGATTTGCATAGCGTAACTAAACAAGCTTTAAGAGTAGGTATTGAATCATACTCACTTAAAGAACTTGAAAAGTTTCATGGATTTGAAAGAGAAGTTGCTCTTCGAGATGCTGCTCTTCAATTAAGAGCTTTAGAAGGCCTTATTGAACGGAAAATCCTAAAAGACATTCCAGAAGAAACGAAAGAAGCTGTTCAAACTTATAATAAGGAGGACTGTTTATCGACAAAAAATCTAAGAGATTGGCTTGAATCCTTACGTGATAAATTAACTAAAGACGGACATGCAATTTCACGACCGGAGCAGTCTGACGGCGCAGCAAGTGAATCTTTAACCGAACATCAACAAAGAGTTCAGGCTCTATTTGATAGACTGATAGATGGAGTTCCAATTGACCCAATTGAAAGAAGCCCTCAACAACAAGCTAAATGGCTTTTGGCAAATATGCTGGATTGGTATAGACGAGAAAAGAAGGCAATGTGGTGGGAATATTTTCGATTGCGGGATTTACCCGACGACGAATTAATTGAAGAAAAGGCAGCTATAGCGGGATTGCAATTTACCGGGCAAAGACAACCGGATAAAAAAAGCTCCATTGATCTTTATATTTTCCCATCACAAGAATGTGATATCCGGGCAGGGGACAAACTAAAAGCTGGTGATGGTAATTCATTCGGTGAAGTAGTTTCTATTGATAAAATAAGTGGCGAAATTAATATTAAGAAGGGGCCGAGTATAAAAGACATTCATCCTTCTTCAGTATTTAAACATACAGATGTGCCGGATAAAGAAAAGGAAGAGTCTATTATCAGAATAGCAACATGGGTTGCTGAAAATGGTATTGATGCTACTGGAGACTATCAAGCAGGAAGAGATTTACTTGTTAACTTACTTCCAAGAACAAAAGCAAATTTTCAAAATAACGATGACCCACAAACGAAAGCTGTTGCATGGGTGCAAGCATTAGAAAATGGTGTTTTACCTATTCAAGGTCCTCCAGGATCAGGGAAAAGCCATACAGCAGCAGAGATGATTTTAGCCCTGATTCAATCTGGCAAAAAAGTAGGTATTACTGCATTAAGTCATAAGGTTATTATAGAGTTGATGCATAAAGTAATAAAAGCCGGTCTGGCAAAAGGTGTATCAATTCAATGTATGAGGAAGGTTTCCAGTCTTTCCGAAACTTCCCACCCTCAAATTATTGAAGAGACAAATAATGATAAGGTAGCAATGGCAATTCACGGTGGTTCTATTCAGATCTTAGGCGGAACACCCTGGCTTTGGGCGAGGGAAGGGATGGCTAATAGTGTTGATGTATTATTTGTTGATGAAGCAGGTCAGCTTTCCCTTATTGATACCGTTGCAGTATCCCAGGCAACAAAGAATATGGTTCTCTTGGGAGACCCCCAACAACTGAAACAGCCGCAGCAGGGAAGCCATCCTGAAGGCACAGAAGTATCTTCTTTAGAGCACATACTTAAAGACAATAAAACCATACCGCCAGAAAAGGGAATATTCCTGGACGTTACATGGAGACTTCATCCTCAAATATGTTCCTTCATATCAGAACTTTTCTACGAAAGCAGACTTGCTGCTAAACCTAATCTTGTCAGTCAGCAACTAGATGGAAACACACGCTTTGCAGGAGCAGGACTTTGGTTTATTGGTATCGAACATGAAGGAAACCAAAGTTCATCTCACGAAGAAGTCGAAGCGGTTTCGGACATTGTATCAGAATTACTAAAGGGTAATATTTTTTATACCGATAATAAAAATGAAAGAGCAAAACTAACTGCTGCTGATATCAAAGTTATTGCTCCTTATAATGCTCAAGTAAATTTGTTTTTGTCTTCATTGGCAGTTGGAATTCAGGTAGGGACAGTTGATAAATTCCAAGGACAGGAAGCCCCAGTCGTCATATTTTCAATGTCAACATCTACTCCGGAAGACGCACCAAGAGGAATGGAGTTTTTGTATAGTCTAAACCGCTTAAACGTGGCAGCATCAAGAGCAAAATCAACATTTATCCTTGTAGGTAATCCGAAATTATTTGAGCCCAATTGTAAGAGTGTAGAGCAAATGAAGCTTGCAAATGCATTTTGTAGATTTCTTGAAATGATAAAAAATTCATCCCCATCTACTTCAAGCCGGTATTGATTACCAATAAAGCAAAAGCCTTTGCCCATTTGCAGGATAAAGTTTCGGATATTTAACAACACCTGTTGTTCTATATGCCTTTCATCGTCCAATTCATTACCGGCAATAAAATCAAGTAAGTATTCGTCTTTAAACACTTTCAGTGCCGATGGCTTAAGGCTTTCAGCCATCGTATTGGCAAAGTTATTAGGTAGTTTACCTTCCTTGCCGTAAAGGTCATTCTCAATATGATGTTCTAATACTGTTAGAGACCAGAAATTGGCCGCCGCTGACTGGATATAGAAAATCCGGGCTTCCCAGCTCTTTATTTTAGTGATAATTGTGAAATGATGGGAGAAGCTAATTCCGGCAAAAGTGGCATAAAAGTCCTTATTTTCAATTAGGTTCGACAGTGTCGAACTAATTGAAAAACTCTCCCCTGCCCCTGCCTGCCTAATTTGGTTCGACGCCGTCGAACCAATTACAATATAAGGAGAATAGGCCTCAGTAAAAAGCCTTATTTTTTTGAGGTTGCCGGATGAAAACCCCTTTAACCCAGGTAATTCTTTTTGCAGATCTGCTGAAATTTGGTCAAGCACTTTAGCCCCCCATTTTTGGGCCTTAATTTTATCTGAAATCGTCTTCCCTGTGGTAAAATATAAAAATAGTTGCTCTTTGTTGGCAAGCCTTGCAGCGGCATAGCGGCTTTGTACAATTTGCCTTTTAATAGACTGGATGAATTCTACGTAATTTTTATCGATTTTCATAGCTTAATAAATTATTTTATATACTCATCCAATAATTAAAATAATAAGGGAAATATTTCCTTATTTACGCTGTTAAAAGTTCAGCAATTTTCGTTAAATCTGGGATAAAATGGTTCGAGAAATGTCCATGCAGGGCAACCAGCTAAAAGGATAATCTTAAAAAGGTTGTCCTTTTTTTGCTTTATAAAAAATATCCAGCCCTTCAAATCTGTCGAATAAATTTTTACTATACTTAAAAATAACTGACTGCTAATATTAGATACAGACTTATCTGCATACAGAGTTATATCTTAACTGAAATATGTATTACAAATAAAAACCCACTCCAAAAATGAAGTGGGTTCTGTATTTTATAGCTGCTGTTGGGTAGCTGTAAATCGATTAATAACGGTAATTCTCTGTCTTAAACGGACCTTCTTTAGGTATGCCTAAGTAAGCAGATTGTTCTGTAGTTAACTCGTCTAATTCAACGCCAATTTTTGCAAGGTGTAAACGGGCAACTTTTTCATCGAGGTGCTTTGGTAAAACGTACACTTCATTTTTGTAGCTGGCAGTATTGGTCCACAATTCCAGCTGGGCAAGGGTTTGGTTAGTGAATGAGTTACTCATTACGAAACTAGGATGGCCTGTAGCACAACCGAGGTTTACCAAACGGCCTTCTGCCAAAATGATTACATCTTTACCATCAATATTATAAATATCAACCTGTGGTTTAATGGTGTCTTTTGTGTCACCATAATTGGCGTTCAACCATGCCATGTCTATTTCAATATCAAAGTGACCAATGTTACAAACAATCGCTTTATCTTTCATTAACCTGAAATGTCTTTCAGCAATCAAATCACGACAACCACTTGCGGTAACAATAATGTCTGCTTCTGCAACAGCTTTAATCATTGGCTTTACCTCAAACCCATCCATAGCAGCTTGTAATGCACAGATTGGATCAATTTCGGTAACTATTACACGACAACCAGCACCTTTCAATGAAGCAGCACTTCCTTTTCCCACATCACCATAACTTCCCACTACGGCAACTTTACCAGCCATCATTACATCAGTTGCACGGCGGATAGCATCTACCAAGCTTTCTTTACAGCCATATTTGTTATCAAATTTAGATTTTGTAACTGAATCGTTAACGTTGATAGCGGGCATCAATAAAGTACCAGCGGCCATTCTTTCATACAAGCGATGAACACCCGTTGTAGTTTCTTCTGACAAACCTTTTATGCCAGCTACCAATTCAGGATATTGATCAAAAACCATATTGGTTAAATCCCCACCGTCATCTAAAATCATGTTCAACGGACGGTTTGCACCACCAAAAAATAACGTCTGTTCAATACACCAATCAGATTCTTCCTGTGTTTGTCCTTTCCACGCAAAAACACCCACACCTGTTGCAGCAATGGCAGCAGCAGCCTGGTCTTGAGTAGAAAATATATTGCAACTGCTCCATTTAACTTCGGCGCCTAAAGCAGTTAATGTTTC
The DNA here is from genome assembly GCA_031427745.1 of Chitinophagaceae bacterium. Taxonomy (GTDB): domain Bacteria; phylum Bacteroidota; class Bacteroidia; order Chitinophagales; family Chitinophagaceae; genus Ferruginibacter. The sequence goes on from JANPNY010000286.1 coordinate 6,445, forward strand.
AATTAATACAGCTGTTTGAATGGTCATATGCAGACAACCTGCAATTCTTGCACCTTTCAATGGCTGGCTTGGTCCATACTCTTCTCTTAAAGCCATCAAACCTGGCATTTCTGCTTCGGCTAACCTGATTTCTTTGCGACCCCAATCGGCCAGACTCATATCAGCTACTTTATTTTTAAGGCTGAATTCAATAGAATGTTGTGTGATAGTTGACATATTTAATTGTTTAGATCGCAAATGTACAATCACAGGATAATATTCTATGCGATTGCATAACTTTGGGATAAACAACACAATTATTTAACCTATTCAGGATAAAAACCTTTTTACCAATGGCCAAAGCAATACAAAAAGAAGATTCAGCTACTGAAACAATTACCCTCGATAGCAAGGATTTGGCGATTTTAAATTTACTGCAGCAAAATGCCCGTGCTACCGTAAAGGAAATTGCAGAACAGGTGCACCTGAGTACAACGCCTGTACACGAACGTATTAAACGGATGGAAGCGAATGGTGTAATAAAGCAATATGTTACATTGGTTGACCATACTAAAGTAAAGAAAGGCCTGATGGTGATTTGCTATGTAAGCCTGAAAGAGCACAATAAAATAGCCGGTGTAAAATTTATAAAAGCCATCCAGGCTATGAATGAAGTGATTGAATGTTACAACATAAGTGGTGAATTTGATTTTATGCTAAAAGTTGTTGAAGAAGATATGAATGCCTACTACGACTTTCATGTAAACAAATTAAGCCAGATAGAAAATATGGGGCATGTGCAGAGTGTTTTTGTAATTGGGATTATTAAGCAAACGCATCAGTTGGTTTTTGGAAGTTAAAAGTAAAAAATCAAAAGTTAAAAGTTAAAATGGATCATGAAACTTGAAAGGCTTTACTGCTTTTTTGAGATTTTTTTTTACTTTTTACTTTTTATTTCATCCTGCAATGATCTTCAAAAACTCGTCCTTCTTTCTTCTTGCAATATCTATAACGGTACCGTCCTGCATCAATACCTGGCCGCCATCAGCCCTTAAATATTTTTGAATGTAGTTAAGGTTGATGAGATGAGAATTGTGGATGCGGTAAAAATGATAAGGAAGCAGCATGTCTTCAAAATCTTTCAGCAGTTTGGTAACGATCAATGGCCTCGTCTCCATCAAATATATTTTGCTGTAGTTTGAATTACTTTCTATATGCAGGATATTTTTGATGGGAATAAACACAATGCCGTCAGCAGTTGGGATAGCAATTTTATCTTCCTGGCTTTTTTTGTCCTGGAGCGAAGTTTTTAGAATGTCGATTTTTTCTTTTGTTTGTTTAACCTGGGCTTTTAGTAAACGATTCACTGCTGCCTGCAGATCGGCTATTGCTATAGGTTTCACCAGGTAGTCGAAAGCACTTATTCGGATGGCATCTATGGCATAATGGTTATAGGCAGTGGTGAAAATGATATTAAAATCGTATTCGCCAATTTCATCCAGCATTCTGAATCCGCTCATCCTCGGCATTTCAATGTCGAGAAAAATTACATCTGGTTTATGATGCTGAATTAATGTAATGGCTTCTTCCGGTTTTTGTGTGGCAGCAATAACCAATACATCAGGACAGTACTCAATTAGTTTTTGCTGCAGGTTTTGCAGGCTGCTAAGTTCATCATCTATCAATATCGCTTTTATCTTTTCCATTACTAAACAGCTTTAAGGGTTATTTCCACTTTAGTACCATCGGGATTTTTGTTTTCATCATACAGGTCAGTGATACGGATGGCATTATTATCCTGTTGCCTGTTAAACATATTAATTCTTTCTTCAGTAATTTTTAATCCCACACTTTTGTGATAAGGTTTGTTCTGCATGTTATACACTTTTGCTTTTTCTCTTCCTATACCATTATCCTGTATGGTGTATTTTATTGTATCGCCTTCAAGCGATGCAATCACTGTAAGGTTAAGTTCTTTATCATCGCTGTGTGCCATGCCATGCACAATGGCATTTTCTATAAATGGCTGTATCAGCAAAGATGGAACAAGGTAATCGCCACCTGCCAATGCAGGGTCAACAAATACTTTGAAAGTAAATTTATTATTAAAACGCAATTGCTCCAGGTCCACATACAACTGTAGTGCTTCCATATCTTTTGTAATAGGCACCGTTTCATTGCGGCTGCTGTCGAGTATGCTTCTTATCAGCAATGAAAATTTATTCAGGTAATCCGATGCCTGCCGTTTATCATTCTGCATAATAAAATTTTCAATACTGTTGAGGCAGTTAAAAATAAAGTGTGGGTTCATCTGGCTCCGTAATATCTGTGTCTGCAGTTCTGCTTTTAATTTTTCTGTTTCTATTTTGCTGCGGCGGTTGCGCTGGTAATAAATAATGCCAAACAATGCTGCAAGAAAAATAATCAGCAACAGGTAAAATATTTTTAAGCGGCTGTTGTTTTTAATTTCTAAATTTTTTATGTCGTTATCTTTTTTCAGTAAGTTAATTTCCTGTTCTTTCTGTAATGTTTTATAACTTACTTCAAGGTCATTCAAATCGTCTTTTACTTTGCTGCCGGCAATAGAATCTTTCAGGTTCATATAATCTGCCTGATATTGAAAGGCAGCTTTATAATTACCAGTTTTAGATTGAATGGCTGCAAGATTCTGCAATGCAATTACTGTAAGTATCTGAAACTGGTTCTTTTTAGAAATGTCCAATACCTGCTCAAGATGCTTTATTGCATCGCCGTATTGTTTTACACTCGTATCTAATACAGCATAATTTATCAGTGTTTTACAAAGTGCCCATGTAAGATCAGTTTTTGATTGTGCTGCAACCACTTTATCTAATATCTCTTTTGCAGTGCTGTATTTTTTTTGGGCAATATAAATCCTTGCCAAAATACTTTCATTAGAAAGGCGCTGTTCATCATTATTAATTTTTGTTTCAACTGCATTTGATTTTTCTAAATACACTAAAGCAGAATCATACTGGTCTTCATTGATATAAAAATCCGCAATGTTGGCGGCTGTTTGCATATACGGCATATTTATACCGGCCAGGTATGATAATGCTTCTTTAGAATAACTGATTGCTTTTTTATCATCTTCCATTTCATCATACAGCAAACTCAGGTTGGCCAATGCAAGGCCAAGCCCCCTGTAATTTTTATTTTGCCTGTTACCATTTATTGCCACCTGGAAATAACGGATGGCTATTTTATACATTCCACCGCGCGGCCCGATTGGTTCAGCGATTTTTTGGGCAATATAAATCCTTGCCAAAATACTTTCATTAGAAAGGCGCTGTTCATCATTATTAATTTTTGTTTCAACTGCATTTGATTTTTCTAAATACACTAAAGCAGAATCATAC
>JANPNY010000287.1:0-1750 GCA_031427745.1 Chitinophagaceae bacterium
CCTCCATATCCAAATACAATATCCGTTACAACAAATCTATTACCATTTGAAGATAATTCGACAGATAAAATATTCGTTATTTTTGCTGCACACGAAATAAGAAACGAAGAAGAGCGAATTATTTTTTTTTAAAGAATTAAAAAGAATATTAAAACCAACAGGGCAAATAATTATAACGGAACATTTAAGAGATGTTTCTAATTTTTTGGCTTACAATATTGGGTTTTTTCATTTTTATTCAAACCAAAGATGTGCTGGTTACAAGGGCTGCACCCATTGGCATTGAATTGGTTTTTGGTAATTACCAAACAGCCGTTTTAGATGAAACCTATTTTGGCGCCATTGTACAATACCCGGATTGTGATGGATTGATTGCAGATTACCGTGCTTTTATTGAAAGGGCACACCAGGTTAATGCATTGGTAGCAATGGCTACTGATTTGCTGGCCCTTACCTTGCTTACACCTCCGGGTGAGTTGGGTGCGGATGTTGCAATTGGCTCAACACAACGCTTTGGCGTTCCCATGGGTTTTGGTGGTCCGCATGCCGCTTTTTTTGCAACAAAAGATGAATTTAAAAGAACAATACCGGGCAGAATAATTGGTGTAACCATTGATGCACAAGGCAACCGTTGCCTGCGCATGGCATTGCAAACAAGAGAACAGCACATTCGCCGGGAAAAGGCTACCAGCAACATTTGTACAGCACAAGCGCTATTGAGTAATATGGCTGCTATGTTTGCTATTTACCATGGACCGGAAGGGTTGACAACTATTGCAAAAAGAACCAGCCTGCTGGCACTTACATTAAGCAACGAATTAGACGAGCTTGGCTTTACCAACGTGAATGAATATTATTTTGACAGTATAAAAGTAGCCGTGCCTGATGCCGATAGCATTATAAAATTATCGGATGCCAAACAAATGAATTTTAACCGGATTGATGAAAAACACCTGGGTATTTCGATAGATGAAACCACCACACAGCAGGATATTGTGGATATTCTAGGCGTATTTGCTGAGTCTATTCACATGGACACCATCTCAGCCACTTTTGATTGTGATGAAGCCCTTTCCAATATTCCTTTTGGTGTATCAAGAACTACCGAATTTTTACAGCATCCCGTTTTTAATACCCATCGAAGCGAAAGCCAGATGATGCGTTACATTAAATTTTTAGAGAATAAAGATTTAAGTTTAAACACGTCGATGATCAGTTTGGGCAGTTGCACCATGAAGTTGAATGCTGCCAGTGAATTAATTCCTGTAAGTTGGCCGGAGTTTAGTAAACTTCATCCGTTTGCACCAGCAAGCCAAACGGCAGGTTACCAACAAATAATCTCCGAACTGGAAAATTACCTGACTAGCATCACCGGTTTTGCTGCTACTTCGCTACAGCCCAACAGCGGAGCACAGGGTGAATATGCCGGGCTGCTTGCTATCAGGCGTTACCATATTTCAAGAGGCGATAGTCACCGCAATGTAGTACTCATTCCCATTTCGGCACATGGCACCAACCCTGCAAGTGCTGTGATGGCAGGCATGAAGGTGGTGGTAACCAAATGTGATGAAGCAGGCAATATTGATGTGGAAGATTTAAAAACGAAAGCATCGGAACATTCCAATAATTTAGCAGCATTGATGGTGACTTATCCATCAACCCATGGTGTTTTTGAAGAAAGCATCAAGGAAATTTGTGACACCATTCATACGCATGGCGGCCAGGTATACATGGATGGCGCCAACATGAA
>JANPNY010000288.1:0-2825 GCA_031427745.1 Chitinophagaceae bacterium
GCATGCCGTAGCCTGCGATCGGACGCACTATGACACCGCGTTTGAGGAGCCGCTGAAATACCCCGGCGGCATCCGTGACCTTGAAACTGACGAAATTACCGAACGATGGAATGTACTGCAGGTTAAGCCGCGCCAAGCCAGCGGTGACGTTGCGCATGCCCGTCTGGTTCAGTTCAAAGCTGCGGTAGCGCAACATGCAGCCATTATAAACAGCAGCCAGAGGCTATATTGTTTTCTCTTCATTATCAATGATGATCTTTTTTAAACGCTGGTACATAAAAGAGATTACAAGCAGTAAAATACCGAGCATGATAAATGCGGCAATTTTGCCTCCTTCAGAAATATTGCTGATATCCAGTATAAATAATTTGAGTAAGGCAAGGGTGAAAATACTGAGGGAAATAATCCTCAGTGTTTTGTACTTAAACTTCATGCCCAACCACATAATTACAAATGAAAAAAGCGCCCATACAATGGTAAGTCCGGCTTTTGCATACTGTGCATTATACAAAATGTAGGTTAATGGCTTTGATAAAAAATCAACGTATAAATAATTGCATTCCTTGCTGAAATAAATTAATAGCAGTAAAGTAACTAACCAGGTAAACCTATTGCCTAACTGCTCGAAATTTGATCTGAAAATTTGGATTAGTTGGTACAACAAATACAATAAAATAGCAGATGAAAGCCAATGTGCCATTGAATGAACGCCGGCATAATGCATTTCAACAACTCCTTGTATCAAGTTTGAAGAAAGCCCAATACTGCCCAGATAGAAAATAAAACCTGCCAATATCAATGCTATTGAAAATACAGGTTTGTCCACCAGTTTCATTCTATTTTTGGCCAATAGTATCAGCGAAATAAAGCTGTAAGTAATTAATTGATGGTATGCATTGGGAATGTCAAAACTTTGCTGTTTGATAAAGCCAAGATTTACCGCAAACATACAAGTAGCATACAAAACAAGCAAAGCAGCAACCGACAGGCAATTGCTCAAGATCAAATTTTTAATACCCCAAACATACACCTCTGTTGCGGCATTTTTTCTTAATAATGCAGCATACAAACCAAGGGAGAGTATCGTAACAATATTGGTAATAGCGCCTTGCCAATTAGTGAATATTACGGGAATAAATGTATCAGCTTTATCGTTGGCAATTGACCAATCCATTAGTAAACTGAATGTCATCAACAACAATACAATGGCAGAAGAATATTTAAATATTTTTATGCTGCTTCGCTTGTGAAGCCAGTATAATAAAACACACTCCGCACTCCAGAACATGGTGATGGTATGTCCATGTAATTGAACCGGTGCCGATAAGGAAATAAAGGTGAGTGTAAGCCCTATAAGTAGGTATAGTAAATTTTTATCGCCCCGTTGACTTTTGTATAAATACCAGGCCAGGCAAAGGTTTACCACGCCTAAGATAATGGTGAAAATACCCTGGTAGGCGCCATTGTTCCATTGGCTAAGCAACGTCATGCCTTCGGCATAGTAACTAAAGGTTATCATCAGCAGCAACGAAAAATCAAATGCTTTAAAAGGCTTCTGCGTACGCAGGTTGTGGATTAAAACTGTTGTTAAAAAAATGGCATAGAAAGCAGTCGCAAAAAGTAACCCATTTACATAAGGCAGTTGTTCATTTCTTACAAAGCCATTAATGAGCCAGCCCCCGTAAATAATTAGTGTAAAGAAGAAAGAAAGTATGTGCAGCAATGGCCATTTTTTAAACCATGCTATGGTAAGCATGCCAATATTTAAAATGATGAGGTAGCTGAACAATACAACATAATTACCGCTGCCGCTGCTTACCAGGAATGGGGCTAAAAATCCTCCGACAACAGCAATGACTGCCAGCTCAATTTTATTATACAATAGGGAAAGTGCTACCGCAAATGCGGTGATAACAATCATGATGATGAACGCCGCCGTTTGAGAAAATAAATGGTACTCATGAAATGCAAATGCAATGGTAAAATAAAACACCGCAATACCGCCACCTGCCAATACAGAACTAAATGCCCGGTAACTGTTGCGCAAATAATGAGCAATGCCCACCATAATAGCACCACAGCCAATACCTATTATTACCCGGCCACTTTCCTTTATCCAATCCTGATCAATGGCATATTTTACGAAAAATGCAATGCCCAATACCAGCACGCCAATGCCTATTTTATTTACCAAATTTTCGCCTACAAATTTTTCCAGATCGGGATTGTTTTGCAACCATTGTTGCCACCAACTTTGCGTTGGTTCATTTGGTTTTACTCTTTTTGGTTCATAGGCTTCCACTGCTTTAACGGTAACCGGCGTTTCGTTTACCTCATCAACATGAGTGGGAGTTGTATTGATTATTGATGGCTCAGCAACTACTTCTTTTTCTATTACCGGGGCAATATAAGGCCGCCATTGTACTACTGTTTCATCTGTTGCTTTTATTGAAGCTTCATTTTTTATAATCTTGCCAGCTTCCTTAATCTCAATCAATTCTTTTTTGAGTGATAAAAAATTTTTGTGAGTACGATCTGCTATTTCTTTTTGATTTGACCGTAACCTTACCAATAAAATGATGATAATAACAAGGGCGATAAAAAGTAAGAATTCCATAGCAATTTTTTAGTAGTTGAATGTACCAGTAAAAAATTACATGTAGCAATAAAACGAAAAACTTGTTACTGCTAACTTTTTATTTCAACATATACCGGACAATGATCGCTGTGTTTTACATCCGGAAAAATATCCGCATCCACCAGCCTATCTTTGAGAGGATCAGTTACGGTTATATAGTCTATCCGCCAGCCTTTGTTATTAAGCC
>JANPNY010000289.1:0-4379 GCA_031427745.1 Chitinophagaceae bacterium
CGCAGACCGATGCGAGCTATTCGCAGGCCTACATCAGCGGCACGACACCCGTGTCAAATTCCTTTTTATGGTAATAAAAGTTCTATTTTCCATCATACTCATCAACAGTTTTTTTGCAAAAGTGTTTTATTGTTTAACACCACACTCAATCATATTTTTTTTATCAGCTCCTGCCGCAGGGCTTATCATGCCTATGCCTAACCCCATGCCCCGCAATATTAACAGGCAAGCCATTACCACCATGATATACGGGTACAGGTTTCGGATTTTTTTCCGTGCCTCCATGTTTATAAAATTTCCAAAAAATGAAACTGCCCACATAACCGGTAAAGTGCCTGCCCCAAAAGCCGCCATAAATAAAGCACTCTTTACGGGATCTGCAGTTGCTACTGCACCGGCAACGGCCATATAAATAAGGCCGCAGGGCAACAGACCGTTTAGCAACCCGATCAAATACAATGCACCAAAATTTCTCTTCAAAAATAATTTGCCCACCGCATTACGAATACCTGCCCCGGCAGATGAAAAAACCGGTGGCACATGTAGTTTTACTGTTCCCCATTTGGCTAACAACATTATAAAAAGAATAGAAGCCCCCAATAAAACAGATAGCCCTTGCTGAAAACCGATTATAGATAATCCCTTACCTGCAAGGCCAAACAAAAAGCCGATACTGCTGTAAGTAGTTATTCGCCCAATGTTATAAAGTAAGCTGCCAAAAAACTTTGCAAGGCTGCTATCATTGTTCAATGGCAAAGCAAAAGCAATAGGCCCACACATGCCAATGCAGTGAAAACTGCCAATCATACCCATTGTTATAGCTGCAAGAATTACAGGTAACATCTTATAAATTTATTTTTTGTTCGTAATAATAATTCATGCCATCAGCAACCCAACTAACCTGTACATAATGAAAGCCTTTGTTTTTTTCAGGTATCGGCATTTCTACCATGCTACCCGTTGTTTCAAAACTTTTTTCAGCGTCTCTTTTTTCATCGGCAGGAAAATATATTTTTAAACTGCCGGTAATTTTTTTATCAATAAATTCTGTAGGGAACACAATTTCAAGCTGCCTGTTTTTTTCGACAATTGATACAGGGGCAGATAAAAGGGAAGTTCTTTTTGCTTCATCAATTCTATCCTGGTACACCAGTTCTTTTGCATAATAATCTGTTGTTACCAGGTCGATATTTTGTTGGGTAGATTTGTACACCATAAAAACTATTCCTAGTACAAAAGCACTGTAAATGATTAGTATTTTATATCCCCAGTTCATAATTTAAAGTTTTACTCCAATCCCTAAGGAGTTTTTTTTTGTTTTTTTTTACAAATCGATTACGTCCCCATCAGCGAATTAGGCAATGTTTAATTATACACTTCCGGCCCAATAAAGCTGGCCGTAATTGTTTTTATTTTTTTTCCATTTTCATAAAGTCCAATTTCTACCGGTGTTTTCCAACCCACTACATCTTTTCTATCTAGTTTGATAAAGAACTGCAATATGGTATAGTCTTTTTTTTTTGCAATTGTTTTACTGCTTCCTACCAGGGTTATTTCTCCTGGCATATGCTCCAGTTTCATATCAATCACTATATCCTTCCGTGTTTTATTTGCCAGTTTTAGACTGTATAGGTTTTCGATTCTTCCATCAGGCAAAGGGGTGTAAGTCATTCCGGATGTTCGCATCAGTCTTGCATCCACATCACTTCTGCTCACCAATAAAAATACCAGTAAGCCAATTAGCAGCACTAATACGGAACTGTAGGCTTTTATCCGGGTATTTAATTTTAGTTTTTGTTTGGTGGTAATGCTGTTTTCAGATGCATAGCGAACCAAACCAACCGGCTTGGTAATACTAGTCATGATAGCATCGCAGGCATCTATGCAGGCTGTGCAGTTTACACATTCCAGTTGCGTGCCATTACGTATGTCAATGCCAGTGGGGCAAACTCTTACACAGGCAAAGCAATCAATACAATCACCCTGTGCAGGCTGCACCAAGGGAACCATGGCCAACATCTTATCTTCAATGTCATTACAGGCACCTGTGCCTTTACAATCGGTGCATTTGCAATCATGTTTTTCCTCTTTTTGCTGCTTACCCAGTTTACCTCTTGGCTCACCACGCAGGCGATCGTAGGCAACTACAATTGAGTTTTTATCCAGCAGCACACCCTGCAATCTTCCGTAAGGACAAACCACAATGCAAACCTGCTCTCTAAACCACCAGTAAACAAAAAAGAATACCGTACTAAACCCCAACAGAGATATCAATGTGCCGATATTTTTAGCAGGGTGGGTAATGTGTTCTATCAACTCGTCCATGCTGATAAAATAGGCAAGAAAAAAATTGGCGATTAAAAAAGAAAGTGCGTAAAACAGAATGAATTTGATTACTCTTTTTCTGATTTTCTCCCCGTTCCACTTCATAGCACTTAGCTGCTTTTGCTGTGTGGCGTCGCCATCAATCAGGTACTCAATTTTACGAAAAACCATTTCCATAAAAATAGTTTGGGGACAGGCCCAACCACAGAAAACCCTTCCAAACACTACCGTAAACAAAATGATAAATACAATAAACGTAACCATGCCGATGCCGAAAATAAAAAAGTCCTGCGGCCAGAATATTACCCCAAACAAAATGAATTTTCTTTCAAGCACATTTATCATGATAAATGGTTCTCCATTTACCTTAATAAAAGGCAGCGCAAAAAATACGATCAGGTAAAAAATACTAAACCAGGTTCGTAAATTATACAACTTGCCCACCGGCTTTTTGGGTGTAATAAAATTCCGTGTACCCTCTTTGCTAATGGTGGCAACCGAATCTCTAAAAGATTCCTGTTTGGATATGGTTTTTAATTCTCCCATGGACTGTTTTTGGTAACAACAGGCAAATCTTTTGTTACTGATTTTGTACTGTCTGTTTTTGAAGCCGTTACTGCAGCAACAGCGCCTTCTTCATAAATATCACCCTGGGGTGCTTTTGCGCCCGGAGGATTGCTGCCTTTTAATGTTTTAACATAGCTGGCGATAAAACTGATTTCTTTGGGATTAAATTTATTTGCCCAGGCGGCCATACCCTTTGCAGGGTAGCCATTTTTGAGGGTTTGATAAATATCGTTGATAGAACCTTTATGCAACCAGTAATTATCCGTTAAATTTGGTCCGGCACCACCTTCACCCTGTTTGCCGTGGCATGCTATACAATTGGCTGCAAAATATTCTCCACCTTGTTTTACACCTGCAGCATTTGCCATTGGAACACTGCTTTCGTCGATTCTGTCTTTGTTCTTTGCCTCAAATTCTGCAACCTGAATTTTAGCAACCTGCATTTCAGTTGCATACTCTTCCGTTGGATTTTTTCCAATACCTAATACATGAAAATTTATAAGATAAAGAAAGGCAATTGCAATGGTGATAATAAAACCGTATTTCCACCAGGGTGGCAAAGCGTTGTCCAATTCCCTGATGCCATCATAATTATGATCCAGTAAATGATCTGCCTCTTTTTCTACCGGTACAGCCTTTGTAAGGAATCTTTGGTCGAGGTTGCTCCACCACTTTTCTTTTTGCTCTGCTACAGCAACTACTTTTTTAGGTACTAAGTCATCGTACACTCTTTTAATAGAAAAGGTTAGAAAAAAAATGGCTGCTATTTCCACCCCGATAACGCTCACCAGCATATAAAACGTGGTAGCAGATAAACCGCCATAATTGGGTAGAGCCTCTGGTACTACTGCTTTTGCTGCATCCTGTGCAAATGAAATACCCGGTAAGCAAACCATCAATATCAGTATAGTTACAATAGTTGTTGTACCGGAATTTTGTTGTTTTTGAAGCATCTGTTTAGAAAGGGTTAACAGCACCTGCCCCATACCCCAAATTACAAATGCCAGTGCCAACGAAGTAATCACCAATAGTACGGCAAGCAAATTACTTCCGGAACTTACTGTTGTGGGAGCAGTAGCTCCTGCTGCAACCTGTGCCTGTGCGCCTATGCTAAGGCAGGTAGCCACAAGCATTGAAAGCCGTCAGCGCCAGCAGCTCGTCGGACTCGAAGGCCGGCGCACGCGCGCGCTGCCGTTCGCTGGCGCAATGGCGGACCTGGTCTTCCAGGTTGAACAGGCGGCCCGTCGCGGCATGCAGCCGTGGGTAGCTGGCGGCCACGCCTCTCATGCGCGCAACGTCGCCGTGGCAGCCACTGCAGGATCGCTGCGCGGCACCGGCCGCAGCGCCCCACAGCGTGCGGCCCTGCGCCAGCCAGAGCTGGGCCGGATTGGCCTGCACGTCGGCCTGCAGCATCTTGACGTCGCGGCCGGCAAATTCGATGCCGCTGCGCACGGCCGCCAGCGGCAGCAGGCGGTCCTGCGCCCGGC
>JANPNY010000290.1:0-3152 GCA_031427745.1 Chitinophagaceae bacterium
TGGGAAAACGGCATAAATTTTTTTCGGTAAAACACCGGGCGGGTATTATATTGCCGGAAAGAAAAAAATAACAATAAAAAATGAAAACCTGATAATGAAATGAAAGTTTTAAAAGAATTTATTAGAAAAATATTGGAGAAAAATAGTATCCCGGGTAAAATTGTAAAAAGCCAACCACCAACCTATATGCTCTCACTCAAAAGCTGCCATTTAAAACCCATAGCATACACGGCGGCTACCGAAGATTCATTCAACACAGGCTTAAATCAAACCTTTGCGCCGCAAAATGTTTTTAATACGTAGATATCGCCGGCGCAAAGCTTCGTTTAAGCCTTATATGTTAGCGGATGTTCTCTCAGCGAAATATTTATTACAACACCCTGGTTGATTGTGCCAGTATATGGGCAGGAAAAGTCAAACCTATTTTCTTAGCTGCCCTCGCATTTAATGTCAAATAATATTTCTCAGGATGCTTAACAGGCAATTCTCCTAGACTTGTCCCTTTCAAAATTTTACTAACGTAATGTGCCGCTTCACGAAATTGTAGCAGGATATCAGGGGCCCATGACATCAGTCCACCTGCTTCAGCGTATAAAGTTGCGTTATATATTCCAGGAATTTTATTTTGTGCAGCGTAATTCACAATCAACTCACGGTTGGCTAAAGCAAGACCGCCTTGAAAACTAAGTATTCCATTCATGCCATCATTTATTAAATCTTTTAGTGCTTTTTCCAACTGCTGCAATGAACCGGCACGATACGGTTTGACTTCAATGCCAAGTATTGCAGCCATTTTTTCGGCTTCTGAAAGCTGGATTTCATGACCACCAGTTCCAGGAGTTGTTGAAAGCAAGGCAATACGTGTTGCAGAAGGAGCCACGTCCTTTAAAAGTTGAAGTCGTCTGGAAGTCACGCCTGTCGGCAATTCGTCCATTCCGGTATAGATACCTCCGGGATGCTCCAAACTTTCAGCAAAACCGTTGCTAACCATGCCGGGGCAGGTGGCAATTACCATAGGCATTTTTGGATTATTCTTTCGCACTTCCAGTGCAAAGGGAAGTGCAGCAGCAACGATTAAAGAAAGATCCATTTGTGCAAGTTCAGCAGCCATAGTAGTCCCTTCAGAACTGTTAGGCTTTGAAAACCTTTTTTCTATAATGATGTTTTGCCCATCTATAAAACCGAGTTTATGAAGCTCGTCAGTGAATGCTGCATACATTTCCGGATATCCAGCACCTAGCAAAAAACCTATATGTGGTATTGTCCGAGTCGTTAAAAAATCATTTCGAGATAACAATAAAGGTGCGAAGCTAAGTAGAGAAACTTCCTTAAAAAACTCACGCCTTGAAGTTAAATTACTCATGATTAGTAATTTTTTATTTAATAATAATTATTAATTCCAAAGGGACGACTTTGGTTAAATTTGTCTCGTCCTGATTTAGGTTGACTCTTTTTCACGTTATTCACAGCTGGATAAGATGCCTGTGTTTTACGTTTTGCTTTTAGTTGTTCATCTTTGTTTTATCAGTTGAAGCGGACTTCATTAAGTTCTGGGGAGATTTTAATGAACAGGAATAAACTGATGCTGTGGAATGATTATTCATTTTACTGTTAGGTTGTCTTTTACCAGGCAACCTTTTTTGTTATCATTCTTCAGCTTATGCCTTTGTCAAATCTCCCCAGGCAGGTACTTTACGCCTGTATGTTTTCCAAACACGCCTTAATGTGCCTGTGCATTGATAAGCTTCATTAGGTGTTAGCCATTGCACACTTCTGTGAGGCCGCTGTTTATTATAAAACTCAATGAACTTTTTAATTTCTGTTTTTGCTTCTTCAATATTACTAAAATTTATTTGCCTGTCGTTGGTAAATTCTTCTTTAATGGTTTTGTGTATCCGTTCAGCTACTGCGTTTTCCAAGGGGTCTCCGGTTTGCGTCATACTGATTTGTATTTTTTGTTTTTGCAACATCTTTACATAAGCATGGCAACAGTATTGCACACCTCTGTCGCTGTGGTGTATTAAGGTCTGGGTTTTATCCTTTCTGTTTCTGATGGCTTGTTTTAAAGCATCTACACAGCCTTTTACGCTTAATGAGTCGTGTACACAATGGCCTACTATTTTCCGGGAATACAAATCCGTAATGACACTCAGGTAACAAAATTTGTCTTGTGGTTTTAACCACAGGTAAGTAATGTCTGCCACCCAAATCTCGTTAGCCCTTACTGGTACTGCTTTTTCAATCAAATTTTTATACCTGTTGAAATGGTGATAGCTACAGGTTGTTTTCGTCCTGCACCGTTTTGATTTGATTAGTAGATGGTTGTTTCGAAGCACATCAAAGAACTTGTCCCTGCCGATTTTTATATCATGTGTTTTAAACTCTTTTTGTAAACACTGGTGCATGTTTCTGCCACTGCCACGTTTCCATATTTCCCGTTTCTTTATTATCAGCCCAACAATTACTTCTTCCTTTACAGATGTGTTGGCGTTTTGATGAAGCAACTTGTAATAAGCCTGCTTGCTGTGTCCAAACACCCTGCACATTTCAGTTATTTTTTCTTTTGGTCGTTGTTTTTGGAAGGAGTTGATTGTTGGGCACCATACTTTTTTAGTATGTCGATATTAAATTTTTTCTCTGCAATTTCAATGGCATGTTGCCACAGATCTGCACGCAGTTCTGCCACCCGCAGCAGTTCTTTAAGTTCTTTGTTTTCCTCCTCCAGTTTTTTGTCCTGAATATTTTTTTTCATCTCGGCAAAGTTAGCAACTGGCATTGCTTTTTTCTCATATCCGGCAAGCCCCTGGCTTTGTTTAATCCAGTATAAGATAGTGGCGTTGCCTTTAATACCATAGATCATGGATGCCTGTCTCTTATTGAGTTTACCACTCAATACTTCGTTGACAATTTTTTGTTTAAAGGCTTCTGTGTAGAATAATTGTTGCGGCCCTTTCCGCTTGGAGCTTTGTTTTTTACTCATTTTTAATCCTGTTTTTAGTTGACTTATCCACAATTTTGGAGTCAACCTATTTCAGGACTATACAATTGACGCTAACGTCCGAGTATTTGCGAAGGCAGGGAATTCATTGATTGTCCAGCCCGGTACAAATGCTTATTTGAAAATATGTTGTTGAAGTTATGAACTAAAGCTG
>JANPNY010000291.1:0-4650 GCA_031427745.1 Chitinophagaceae bacterium
TACCATCGAGGGTGCCAGGCAAAATAACCTGCAAAATATTACAGTAGAATTTCCATTGAATGTATTGTGTGTGGTGAGCGGTGTTAGTGGAAGCGGAAAAACAACGCTTGTGAAGCAGATACTTTATCCTGCTTTACAAAAATTAAAAGGAGAGGGTGTAGACAAGCCGGGCATGCACAAGGCTTTAAAAGGCGATATGGATAGCATTGCGCAAGTTGAAATGATTGATCAGAACCCCATTGGAAAATCGTCCCGTAGCAACCCTGTTACTTATATAAAAGCATACGATGAAATAAGGGAATTGTACAGCAAACAGCCACTTAGTAAAATGAGGGGCTTTTTGCCCAAGCACTTTTCTTTTAATGTAGATGGTGGCCGTTGCGACGCCTGCAAAGGTGAAGGTGAGCAAATTGTAGAAATGCAGTTTTTGGCTGATGTACACCTTACCTGCGAAGTTTGCGGTGGCAAAAGGTTTAAAGAAGAAGTGCTTGAAGTAACTTTTAAAGGCAAGAATATTTACGATTTACTTGAATTAAGTGTGGATGAAGCCATCAGTTTTTTTTCAGGAGATGCAAAGAACAAACAGGATAAAGATGCCACTGATGTAGCAGTAAAAATTTTGCCGTTGAGTGATGTTGGCCTTGGTTATATAAAGCTTGGCCAAAGCAGCAATACACTTTCTGGCGGCGAAGCACAAAGGGTAAAATTAGCCTCGTTTTTGGGCAAAGGAAAAGGCAATGGTAATATCCTTTTCATTTTTGACGAACCAACTACCGGCCTCCATTTTAATGATATAAAAAAACTGTTGGCTTCCTTTAATGCATTGATAGAGCAAGGCCACAGCATATTGGTAATAGAACATAATACAGACGTAATTAAAAGTGCAGACTGGGTGATAGACCTTGGCCCCGAAGCAGGAGATGCCGGAGGTAACCTCGTTTTTGCAGGCAAACCAGTTGATTTAAAAAAATGTAATGAAAGTAATACGGGTAAATTTTTGTAAAGACTACCTCAACCGGTCACTATCTTTAATTAATTTTTCATCACTGGTAATTCCCCTTGCGGCCAGCACAAAAAATAACAGGATGCACATGTGCAGAATGGAAGTAAGGGCATAAGTGCCTTGTGTAAATACACTTACTTTTTTGTAATACAAAAAAATTAAAACAGCCTCTGCCAAAATACCCACCAAACACAAACGCAATTGTGTTTTCCTGTTTTTATACAAACCGATTGCTACGAACGCTAATACTGCAACAGTGATGGTGACTAGTAGAACAGGGATACCGGCACTTTTACCAGATAGCTCATGATAAGTAACTAATGGATCGTTGATACCACTGTAATAAGGAAATTGTATGGTAAGTAAAGCAGCTATGCCGGCCAGTAAAAGCCAGATGGTTTGGATGCGTTGTATCATAAAAAAGTTTGCAACGAAATTAAATGAAAAGGATCAGAAAAAAATGCCCGCTGCTTTTTGTTGGATATTTACAAGGTATATTCCAATAGCCATTCGATTGGTTAAAGTAGCATTGGTAACAGGCTTTTGAATAGTAATATATTCTCCATATTATTTCCGGTAAAAGCGGGGATGCTGCTATTTATCCTAATTCTATAATAATTGCCATTTACAGTGGCAGGAATAGTACTATGGTTTGTACCCGATGGTGCTTTGCAAGTAAATGTGCCAATTGTTAACAGGGAATGCAAAGCTGCCAATGATGTTACTCATTTGTGCGTTGTAATAAATATTTACTAATGAAGTTGTCAGGCGCATATTTTTTATTGGAGTTTAAAATAATGCAATGTTATTTTTTAAAAATTTTCAATTTTGTCCCCAGCAAATCTCTGTATGATTTTGCTTTCAAATAATTGTATTCCAATACATTTTTTTCCTTTAAACTGTTTGTTACTAATTGCAATTTTTACTATCAATGATTGTTACTTTTTTCTGAATAGTGGTTGCGGAGCCTTTAACTGCAAAAAGAGAATGACATACAGCTTCAGCAGGGTCAATCACCAGTGTATGGTAAATCATCACTATGGTATTGCAATCAGGCACTACTCCCGTATTCCATACAGTAGGGTCACTCCAGTTGCCATTTTTTGTTGTGGAAGCGATGGCAGGTACTTTTGGTTCACATGATTTCATCAGGCAGTCTTTGTCCCAATAGGTAATACCATTGTCGGTTGCAATTACTATTTTTCTTAAAATGGTATCTACCGCCAAAGCGGTTACATTGTTTGACGGTAGGCCATCGGCCATAGTAAACAGCCTAAAAGCATTTGCATTGTTTATGCCGGTGCCATTGTACATCACTAATCCTGCTGTGGTTCCAATAAAAACATTGCCATTGCGGTCACCGGCAATGGCATTGTTATTCACGCTGCTACCGGTAGGAAAAATACCTGGGTAATTGATAGATTGCCACTGGTTATTGCTATTTGCCAGTGCGATGCCACCAACATCCAAGCCTACCCATTTGTTTTTATATAAATCCGAATATACAGCCCTTGCAAAAAAATTAGCCGCTAATACAGCACCTGTATTAGTGTTGTCAAAAGAAGTAATGATGGTGCCATTGTCAGCATTGTAAACTAGCATTTGACTTTTGCCAAAATTGGCTGGAGCAAAAACAAAAATCTGTTCATTATTACCACCAACTGTATATGTACCACTATTAATAACAGATCCATCCAAACCAGCGGTGATGCTTAAAAAATTTGGCGTGGCTGCTGATAGGCCAAGCCCGATACCCCCTCTTTTGGGATCGTCATTTGGAGGATCCAGTTGGTTCATCGTACTTACCCATACCCGGGGCTCTGAGCTCATGAATGCAGTATCAATAAATAAACTTCTTGCACTCCGGCTCGGAAGTCCGGAGGCAACTGCATCACTGAAATAGCGCCTGCCTGTGAACACAGACCCGTCAGGATAATAATGAACACCACCACCAGCGGCATAGGCACCCCCTGCAAGACTCCCTTGCTGGGCAATCCAAATACCGCCATTTTTATCAGCAAGAATGTGGTTTATCCTATAACCATCCAGGGCTCCGTTTGAAATGGCCCAGTTGGTGCCGTCAAATTTATACAACCCCTGTCTGTTGGTACCGGCCCACATTATTCTGTTTTTGCCAACGGCTATTGAAGTAAAATCGTTGCTGGTAAAAGCCGGAATACTGAGGTTTTCATGAATGGGTGGCAGGTGTTTGTTAGAATTGATTATATCAGAACGTATCGCAGAAAAAACAGCTCGTGCTCTTATTACCTGCCCTTGTGTAAACATGATCCTGTTTAAGTTGGGCGTGTAATCCATATAATTCATCCACATATCACCGGCAGTACCATTATTGCAACTCTTTTCTATATGATTTGGTGCATATAGCCCAAAAAATGGAAACCCTGCAATAGGCGGGTTACCATAATTTGGCGTCCCTTGTTTAGGAGTATCATCCACCAGGTCGTCCTCGGAACATTTATCAATTTCATTCTCGTCATCTGCCCAAATATGCCTTAAGTCGAGCCAGTGACCCACTTCGTGACAGAGTGTTCTTCCATAGTTGGTGTGTGGGTTTGTACCCGGATGTATGCTAAAGGCCGTCGTACTTATCACTACCCCATCCAATTCGGGATTAGAAGCAAGGTTGGCCGGCCATGTTGCAAATCCATTGAGTCCATCTTTTAGTTTGCATACCCAAATATTCAGGTAAACCTGCGCATCCCATGCTTTCAGGCCTTCTAAATAATCGTATTTCATAAAATCATCTGTTATGTTATTTGGTAGGGACTCATTATACTCTTTGTTAGTTTTTTTGTATTCATAACCATTGGTAGGATTGCCATTGGGGTCTGTTTTGGCAAGAACGAATTTTAGATTCATTTTACCAATCCGGTTGGTGAATGCTGGAGGCACTTTATACTGATCGCTGTTAAGGTTATTGTAGTCTTCATTTAAACGAGCCAATTGAATTTTCAGGATAGATTCGGGGAAACTATCATAATCGTTTTTGTAAACGATGTGAAATACCACAGGGATTGTATATTGATCGGTCAGATCCTGGATCAGTTGAGGCTTTCCGGTACTTAGTTGCCAGGCCATTTTTCTTTCAAATGCTGAAGTAGCATTGGCGAGAGCCGGGTTTTTAGAAAGAAGAAACCGGTTGTATTCAACAGTACCACAGGGTTTTTGCGCCTGCAAAGTGAATAACAGGATAAAAAGGGATGTAATTAGTAAAAGTAGCTTTGTCATTTTCAACATTTTTTATAAAAAAGGGATTAACAGGTATTTTTTTTACTCTTTTACAAACTTCACCTGAATATTTTCTCCTTTTTCATTTTGCAGCAGCAGTAAATAGAGTCCATGTGCATAGCGGCTTACATCTATCGGGATAGATTGCAGCCCCAACTGTACCATTGTTTGCTTTTGAGCGATTTTTTTACCTGCTACATCCAATAATTGAATATTGTAGTTGCCTTTATTTGCTGCATCTATCTGAATGTACAATGTATTTTTTGCAGGGTTTGGATAAATGGAAACCAAGTCGGCTGTTTTTATTTTGCGCAGGTTTACAATATTGCTATACCGGAAATCGCCATTAAGATCATTCATTTTTAAACGATACCAGGCATTGCTTACGGCTAATGCAG
>JANPNY010000292.1:0-1777 GCA_031427745.1 Chitinophagaceae bacterium
AATTTTGCCAATGCCGGCCAAACATACCAATTACAATTTGTAGCTACCCTTGATGGTGATGAAAGAACAGGTAACGATACCCTGATTAAAACTGTAACCCGGTTTGCAACGGTGGTAAACGGCGCATCTAATGACACCACAATTTGCCTGGGTGGTACAGCAGTACTCAAAGCTTTTGGCGGCAGTGCCTACAACTGGACAAACGGGCCAGCTACGGCGGCTTACGCTGTAAGTCCGGTTAGTACCAGCACCTACCAGGTTACTATCAGCAACCCCAATGGCTGCGGTACTTCTACCGAATTTGTTACCGTAAATGTAAACGCTTTACCTGTTGTAAATGCAGGCAACGATACCGCCATCCTTAGAGGAAGCAGTGTAACCTTAACTGGCAGCGGTAACGGCACCCTTAGCTGGAGTACGGGCAGTATTGGTGAAACTACTGTTGTATCGCCACAGCTTACAACTTCCTACCTACTAACAGCAACTGCGGCAACAGGCTGCAAGGCAAGTGATGCTGTAACTGTAAATGTAAACTTCAGTGCATTGAATGTAGTACCGGCCATAACTAATTTTGGTAGTGTGGTAAAAGATTCTACTGCTACTAAAAATATAGTGATTACCAATACCGGCACTTTGCCAGAAACCATCAACAGCATTACCGGTTTAGCGGCACCTTTTGCAAGTAATATTAGTTTACCCATTACATTGCCCGCAGGTACCAGTATCAGTATCCCCATAAAATTTACACCAACCGATTTATTATTTTACCAAAATATATTTTCACTGGTTACCACTGCAGGTAATTTTAATATTACCCTGCAGGGCAAAGGTGTGGTTGCTGCACCTGCCTGGCTGGTACAACCTTCGAGTTATGATTTTGGACGAGTTGAAAGAAACACTACTGTAAGCAGCAATTTCACCATCAAAAATACCGGCAATGTTCCCATCAGAATTTCGCTGCTCAGTAGCAGCAATCCAAGATTTGTAGCCACCACCAATGGCAATAATACCATACCCGTTGGCGGCAGTATTGCTATGACCATTCGATTTAATCCGACGGCCATTGACAATTACAATGGGTTTATTACCATCCGCACCAGTACTGCCAACCTTAGCTTTAACAGGGTAATTGTAGCAGGCGAAGGATTTGTAAACGGCACCCCGCCACAATTACAATTTGTAAGTACTTCGCCGTATAATGGAACGGTTGGTGTATTTCCAGAGGTAGGCACACCGGGTACTTATACCTACACGGTTTTATACAAGCACCCGGATAGTATTGCACCACGTACAGGGTTTCCTAAAATTGGTATCGATAAAAATAATGACGGTGATTGTATCGACCCCGGAGAAGGCATTTACACTATGATAAAAAACAGTAATAGCGAAGCCTGGATAACCGGTGTGGAATATTTCTTTACTATCAACCTGGTGGTAAATAACACCTATGGATACCAATTTTTTGCGACAGATTTGTTGGGCAATAATGCTATCAATACAGTTTACAAAGAAGGGCCGGTTGTTACCAGGGAAACGCTGGATCTACACATTTTTGCTAGTGACATTGTTTTTAGTAAACCCAACCCAAATGTAAACGAAACCTTTACAGCTACCGCTACGGTGCATAATAATTCGCCATATGCTGCTGCCAATGTTGAGGTAAGATGGTATTATAAGGACAGCATTTATTTTTCAAAAGATACCATTCCATTTATAGATGCCAACAGCACAATATCCATCACCAAACCAATGGCATTTTCGCCGGATGGATTTTATG
>JANPNY010000293.1:0-2899 GCA_031427745.1 Chitinophagaceae bacterium
ATAGGTATTACTGGTACCAATTAATAAAACAGGAACAGCACATACCACCAGCAACCAGGTATAAACTAATCTCGGTCCGTATTTATCCACCAGCCTGCCGATCAACAGACGGGCAATGATGGTTGCAGAAACTGATGCAATTTGAATATTGCCGATCTGGTCTTTGGTAAGATGTAATTGCTCCTTGGCAATTTTCATTAAAGGCGCCATTCCAAACCAGGCAAAAAAGCAACAAAAAAAAGTAAGCCAGGTAATATGAAATGTTTTCATCTGAATCCCTTTCAGTGAAAAAATGTTCAGCTTATTTAATGGTTGCAGTAAAGTATTTTGTAGCATGAGACCTGTTTTAAATGTTTAAAAAAAATTAAAGTATATCGTCAATAGAAAATTTATCAATCAGCAAATTCAATAGTTTGTCATGAATGGCCATATATGTTTCATCATGCACTATATCTTTTTTATTGCGGTGGCGTGGCAGCGGTACATCCACAATTTCTTTGATAGTAGCAGCAGGGCCATTGTTCATTACCACCACCCGGTCACTTAAAAAAATCGCTTCTTCAATATCATGTGTCACCATTACGATGGTTTTCTCCCGGTTATCGAGGTTCCAGAGCTTCAACAGTTCCACATGCATATTGCTTTTGGTTAAAGCATCTAGTGCACCAAAGGGTTCATCTAATAATAAAATGGAAGGGTTAATGGCGAAGGCCCTTGCGATTGCCACCCGTTGTTTCATACCCCCCGACAAATGACCCGGCAGTTTGTCTTTATGATCCCAGAGGTTTACCATCTTGAGGTTTTTTTCCACAAGCTCTTTTTTTTCTTTTGCTGATTTGTTTTTTATGGCAGAGTCAACTGCTTCATAAATATTCCGGTAAACACTTAGCCAGGGCAGCAAGGAATAGTTTTGAAAAACAATTCCCCTGTCTGGCCCGGGTTTATTAACGATGATATTGTTTGCATATACACTGCCATTGCTTGGGTTTACCATACCACTGATGGTTCCCATTAAAGTTGATTTGCCACAACCAGAGTGCCCTATCAATGAGATAATCTCTCCTTTGTTTACACTTAGTGAAATATCTTTTACAGCAGTATATATTCCTTTGGATGTTTTAAAACTTACTGTTACATTTTCTATTTCAATACAGCTTTTCGCCTTTATAATTTTTTCTTTTTTTATATCGGAAACCGGGGCTTCCATTTCAATTGCTGTAGTCATGTTAATGCGTTAAAATTTTAAAAAAATAGTTGTTGGTATTTTATGACTTCGATATTAATTACTGCTTGTGTTTTTTTCTTTTGTTGCTTTAACAGAAGAATATAACGACACACAAAAAGGTGTTATGTAGGTAAGAATAATCCTGATAATATTTTTAGTGGAGAATTTGCCTTCAATAAAAATATCATAGCTGTTTATTGCATTCAATAAGCTGCCGATAGTTACTGCCACCAACATTGCTGTTAATATGTTTTTCTTATTCATTACTGCGTTATTTAGTTGCACAAAAAATTACTTAACCAGTTTAAGTTACTACACTGCGTAACTGAATTTCTTTTGCAGCGCCATAAAAATTTTATCCAGTATCAGTCCCACTATGCCGATGATGATAATGGCTACGATGATCTTTGCCACACTTCCCCCGTTAAATCCTTCTTCCCACACAAAATATCCAAGGCCAATGCCGCCGGATAACATTTCGCCTGCCACAATTACCATCCATGCCACACCAATTGCCAAACGCAGGCCGGTAAGAATATGTGGTATTGTAAATGGTATCATTATTTTAGTGAGGTATTTCCATTTAGAAAACCCAAATGCCTTACCTACATTTTTATGATCCTGCGGTATAGCAGATACCCCAAAAGCTGTATTGAGAACAGTTGGCCATAAAGAGCAAATGAATATCATGAAGATGCTTGCGGCCGGCGAGTCTTTGAAAATAGCAAGGCCAAGTGGAAACCATGCCAGCGGAGAAACAGGGCGTAATATCTGAACAATGGGATTGATAATTGCCATTACTACTTTACTAGAGCCCATTAATAAACCAAGTGGTATAGCGATTAAACTGCCCAGTCCAAAACCTATTCCCACTCTTGCTAATGAGCTTAATAGTTTAGTACCGATGCCTTTTATATCCGGCTCATTTTGCATAGGATTTTGCATTACTTCTTTAAAAGTTATCCAGGTAATTCGTGGATTGGGAATTTCATTTTTTGTATAGTGGGCAATCAATTCCCATATTCCGCCAACCAATGCAAGGCCAATGGTAAAATATAAAACGGAGAGCAGTGTTTTTATTGAAAAAATATTTTTCATGTGTTTGTTTTTTTGTGTGAATGGTGAATAGTGAATGGTGAATAGTGAATAAAAACTTCCCGGCGCATTGATCATTTACTATTTCCTATTCACTATCTCTTTGTTGTTTTTAAATATGCTGCAGGATTAGCAGGATCGAACGCAACATCATACGTTGTTTTAAATGCCTGCATATCCGGTTGTACTGGCACTGTCATTTCTTTTGCCACTTCTGCAAACAGATCAGACAATATTAATTTATCAGCAATGGCTTTATATGCCGGCTCCGCTTTTAAATAACCAAACCTTACATATTGTGCCAGGAACCAGATAGCATTAGATTTTTTGGGTGTGTTTACAATACCGTTGTTATAAAACATCATGTAATCATCTTTATATTTTTGCACACCCAAATCGCAGCCCAAATCATTAGAACCTTTTAACCTTGCTTCAATTACTCAAGCAATTTTGGAGGCGTTTCGCCGATAAATGACCGCTTGGCGGGCTCTTTAATTGCTTGAAGTAAGCCTAAAAACGTGGGGTCGGCTTTAATCCACGTTGCTTTTCCAGAGGGAAAATCGCCGTAACCTCGCTTAT
>JANPNY010000294.1:0-1751 GCA_031427745.1 Chitinophagaceae bacterium
ACCTTCCCTGGTAGAGGCTTTATTAAAATAACACCAATATTAAAAACGGTGAGTGCCAACACCGACAAAGAAACATAATCCTGTATGGTAATGGGAAATAATTTTTTATGTACTACCTGGTCCGGGTGTTGAGCAGCATACTCATTTAATCCCTGTACATAACCGCTGATTAACTGTATAAAACCCGGTGTAAGGGTATTCCATTTTTCTACCGTTATCTCCCTGCAACGGAATAATGCATAAGCATAATCACCCGCTGCGCCGGCCTTTCCCAGTACTTTTCCCATTAAACCTTTTACGGGCAAAATAACCTGCTGCATACTTTTAAAATCATCTTCCGCTTCTGCCCATGCAAGGCCATAGGCAACTGCAGCATCTGTCTTTGCAAAAATATGGGGCACCCCAAACGAATCCCGTACAATGTCGATTGTTTGCGGATTTACAATTGCCTGCGAAAAAAGGCTATTACAAAACAGGATAAAAAAGGCTGGAATAAAAAGGCGTTTCATTAAAAAATTATTGTTCAAAATGATGGAAGCGATGGCTGCTTATTTTCCGGATAAAGATAGGGTGTAATGGTATTGTGGCAAGCTATTGTTCCCTTTTCGTTTACGCAACGTCCAGTGCCGGAGATGTTGCTGAAAGGGCGGAAGTACGTTTAGCGATTCAGGTCAGAAGCCTTTACCTTCTTTATGATTCCATTTTGAGAAAGGACTAAGATGCCATTTGTTTGACTCTTAGCTTTAAGAAGTTTTTCGAATGTCATGTCTAAGCCCTTCTTTACCCTTTCTTTTATGTCAGAGTTTTCCAGTATCCTATTTTTCATGATTTATAGTATTAATTTTGATCCAAATTTCGTTTTCATAAATTGTTACTGGAAGATTTAAAGCGCCTTCAGCAATGAATTTATAAGGATTTGTTGAGTTGTCAATAACAATCCAATAATCGCAAATATCGATAAATATGTTTGTCAAGTTTGCAAGTCCTTTAAAGTATCTTCTGATGATAACATCCTCTGGAATATTGTGTCCACCTTCAGAAACTCTTGTTGCAACTCTTTCTATTGCTAGTTTTACATCATTTAGCCAAAAAAATAACAATGTAATTTTATAGCCTCTTTGCCTTGCTAATTCAATGGTATTTTTATAACTAATAGTTGTTAAAGTTGTTTCAAAAGCAAAATCAACTTCGAGTTCAACTAATTCCATTATTCTTTCCAGCATTATTCGTCCAGCGTGGAATGATACCGTCTCAGGTTGAAAAGGAGAAAGGCCTTTTGCAATTTCATCAGCATTCACGAACTCATTACAATCTAACATTTCTGGCAGCACAGTAAAAGAAGCGGTGGTTTTACCAGCTCCGTTGCAGCCTGCTATTATGTAAATGTTTGGCACCTCATTTTAATTTCAACCAAAAATACAAATATCAAATGTAAACGATTGCTTTTTGGGTATTTCCACCAACGAGGCTTTGTGCAGTTGGGCAATTGACCAACTGTCCGGCAGGAAGTGAAGCTAAATAAAGATAAAAAATGATGGCACTAAATTAATGATCAGAAGAATTTAATCAAGCCCGAACTCACAGCCGCTGCTTCTGCCTGTACTGCTGTAAATTTAATAACTATTTGCTAAACCAAACGCCCCGGTTGTGTCTTTTCGACCAACCGGCGAAGCGTTGTAATTTAATATTGTAATAGTTTCTTATAATTAATAAATTATTGTATCCTGCTTTTCCTAAACTTTTTTACCAAT
>JANPNY010000295.1:0-2639 GCA_031427745.1 Chitinophagaceae bacterium
GGAAAAAAGAAAGGTATCCTGGTATCTCCTTTTGTAAATGTGGTTGCCTACAATTAATAACATGGATGTATCCATTATCATAATAAATTATAAAAGCTGTGCACTGGTAATGAATTGCATTGAAAGTATTGTACAGCAAACGATACCCGGCAGCTACGAAATAATTTTGGTGGATAACGACTCAAGAGATGGTGCCAAAGAAAAAATACTTTCAAAATACAAGGAGGTGCGATGGGTGGAAATGGGCTACAATGCCGGGTTTGCAAGAGCAAACAATGCAGGCATGCAGATTGCCAAAGGTGATTTTGTATTGATACTGAACGCAGATACCATCATATTAAACGGCGCCATCAATAAAAGCATTGAGCTACTCAAAAATTATCCCGATGCAATTGGTGCTGGCGTGCAGCTGCTTAATACAGATGGTACCACCCAAATAAGCGGTGCTCATTTCATTAGAGGCGGGTTAAATACTTTACTTCCCCTGCCCTATCTTGGCAGATTGATAAGATACCTTGGTTACAAATTAAAAAGCACCATACCGAGTGTGCAGGATGTACACAAGGATGTTGAAGTAGATTGGGTGGTGGGTGCATACATGCTGATAAAAAAAGAATCACTTGCCAAAGCAGGGTTATTTGATGAAGACTTTTTTATGTATGCTGAGGAAATAGAATGGTGCGCCCGTTTGCGTACACAAGGTAAACTGGTATTGTTTGCTGCACCGGCAATAACACATATTGGCGGCGGTACCAGTAGTGATTATTACAGCACGGAAGAAACAGAGAATGGGAAAAATTTGTGGAATAAAAAAGGACGACAAATAATTGTATCTAACATGTTGCGTATTCGTAAACAATTTGGTGTTGGCTGGTACCTTATAATTATTAGTTTTTATATTTCTGAGGTTCCTTTATTTGCTATCTGCTTGTTAATGGAAAAAATTATTCATCCGGGCACAGCAAAGTACAGCTGGAAAAATGTAAGAGATTATACTGGTAATATGGCCATATTATTGAAATACTTTTTTAAGATAATTCAAAACAAAAAATACTTTTACAAAGTAGCCTGATACTGATACCATGCAATTATCTATCATCATCATTAATTACAATACTTATAAGCTCACCTGCAATTGTATTGCTTCCATCAAAGAAAAATTGGTGGAGATAGATTATGAAATTATTTTGGTTGATAATGCCTCTGTTGAATGTAATCCGGATCTTTTCAAAGAACAATTCCCTTTTATCAATTTAATTAAAAGCCCCACCAATACCGGTTTTACAGGCGGAAATAACTTAGGGGTGAATGCAGCCAAAGGAACTTATTTATTGCTGTTGAACAGTGATACAGAACTTATCAATAATGCACCCAAAATTTGTCTCGATTATCTTCAACAACATAAAGAGGTAGGGATGGTTAGTTGCCAGCTATTGTATCCGGATGGTAAAGTGCAATACAACTGTCGTAAGTTTAGAACCATTTATTGGGAATTGCTGGAAGTATTGCCGGTATATAAATTGTTGCCGAAAGCAAAGCGGGAAGCACTAATGCTGCACCATTATTTTGATCATCAAAGCTTTGCCGATTGCGATTGGGTATGGGGTGCCTTTATGTTGTTTCCCCGGTCTATAATTAATGAGTTACCAAAGAAAAAACTGTCTGATGATTTCTTTATGTATTGCGAAGACACATTATGGTGCTGGGACTTTAAACAGCTGGGATATAAAATTCATTTTTTGCCACAAGCCAAAGTGATGCATATTCACAAAGGAAGTGTGAGTAAAGACAAATGGATTAAGATAAGAACTACTTCTATAAAAAACCATGCTGCATTTATGCATAAATTTTACCCGGGTTTTAAATGGTACATTTTTGCAACTATCTATTTTACCAAACAACACCTGGCATTGTGGATAGGTAAAATTTTTAGATAAGCAATAAAGCCCGTTATTTCACTCTAGATGAGCTCTGCTTTTCAAAAACGCCTGTTATGGGTTTTATCAACTTATTAACGAGCCATTTACTTTATTATCCATCGTTTAACTTTTCCTTTTCAATTGCCTGTTTAATTTTGCATTATAACTCAATGTAAGTTTATTTAAAACTTCTTTGAAAAGCCTGGTATTTTAATCCTCCCCTTTTTTTAAATAATTGATCAGCTATATCTTTTTATAGGGTTAATCAGTGTTCCGTACTATTTGTAAAGTCGTTTAACTTGGCGCAGGATCTCCATTTTAAGCGACTTTCTTATTTTTATTGATCCAGATAATAATCAATTTTTTGCGACAGCTGCTTTCCTTAAACAAGTTTTTCGGAATCTTCACAGTATTCGGTCTAATCCAAATTTTCTTTCAATAACGTGGAAGGTTAATAAGATTAAGAGCCAAGGCTTTTTTTATTTTGAATAAGCCCCTGTTTACAAAAATGACCAGACCTACCTCTCCTCCATTTCTTTTCCAATTTGGAATTCGCCTCCAAATGGTGGAAAATATTTCACAACTCATTTTCATAAAGTGATCATTTTCAGCTCATTAATTTCTGGCACCATTTGAGCATTATAGTAAACAACAAGGAATTAAAAAAAGAAAAGTGAAGATAGCAAGCGAGGAAAAAATTCCTGTACAAACATACAGTTC
>JANPNY010000296.1:0-4762 GCA_031427745.1 Chitinophagaceae bacterium
CCATGTTTAGGGAGTGCTCGGTTCTGCATACAATAATATCAGGATGCAGTCCATTTTCGCTCATCAGTTTTACGCTATGCTGGGTTGGTTTTGTTTTTAATTCTTTTGCAGCTTTCAGGTAAGGTATAAGGGTTAAATGCACTACCAGGCAATCTTCCTCTTCCATTTCCCATTGCAATTGCCGCACGGCCTCTACAAAAGGAAGGCTTTCAATATCGCCGATGGTACCTCCAATTTCAGTAATCACAATATCGTATTCTCCACTTTGGCCAAGTAACAGCATCCGCCGTTTTATTTCATCTGTAATGTGCGGCACTACTTGTACAGTTTTGCCCAGGTAGGCACCTTCTCTTTCTTTATTGATAACGGTTTGATAAATACGACCTGTCGTAACATTATTTGCCTGAGATGTATGAATATTTAGGAAACGTTCGTAATGCCCAAGATCAAGATCCGTTTCAGCGCCATCTTCGGTTACATAGCACTCTCCATGTTCATAAGGATTTAGCGTGCCGGGATCTACGTTGATGTAGGGATCAAATTTTTGAATAGTTACTTTAAGTCCTCTTGATTGCAACAATTTGGCAAGTGATGCTGCAATTATGCCTTTTCCTAAAGAGGAAGTAACGCCACCTGTTACGAATATATACTTTGTCATAGCCTGTTTTTAATCAAGATGTAAAGCGTGTTTATGATGAAAACAATAAAAATCCGTATTTGAAAATGATGTTTAAATAGCAACAATTTTCAAAATTCATTTAAAATATCAAAAAAATCAATGATTGTTTTTCTTACCAATACGACCTGCACAATTAAAAGGGAAATCCCCGAGGTCGTGCAAACTTACAGCTAATATTCGGGAGCGTAAAAATTTACAAAACAAAATGCTTTATTTTTTTTTAAATAGCTTGTATTGATGTTGATTATTTTAAAAGATAGATTTTAAATAGATGGTTTTAAGTGATCAAAAAGATGAATAAATCTTGTTTAAGATAAAGAAAGAATTTTACTGCATTACTTTTGTTTGGCAAACAGTTACTACGTAATTTCACCACTTGTAAAGGTGCAAATCAGCCAAACTTAATTACAAACTAATCAACATGGAAATCCTAAAAAACAGGTTTAAAACGAAGGCAGATGAGGTAGGCAATGAAATAAAGGAATTGCTGAAAGAGCATGGAAATAGAAAAATAGGAGAGGTTACCCTTAGCCAGGCTTACCAGGGTATGAGGGGCATTACGGGCCTCGTTACAGAAACATCCCTTTTGGATGCACAGGAAGGCATTAAGTTTCGTGGTTACACGATACCTGAATTAAAAGAGAAATTACCCAAAGCTCCGGGTGGTTCTGAACCATTACCGGAAGGGCTTTTTTACCTGATGCTGATGGGCAGTTTACCCGACGAAGCCGATGTTGCATACACTACTTCTGTTTTGCAAAGAAGGAGTCATGTACCCAATCATGTATTTGATACTATTGAATCATTGCCCATTAATACCCACCCAATGACGCAGTTTGTTGTGGCTATTATGGCATTACAAACAGAAAGCAGCTTTGCGTTACGATATTCAAAGGGTATGAACAAAAAAGATTATTGGGATGCTGCATTTGACGATTCATTGGATTTAATTGCCCGGTTACCAAGGGTAGCAGCATACATATACAGGCGTAAATATAAATCTGGCCAACATATTCAACCAAATGGGTTATTAGACTGGTCGGGTAATTTTGCCCATATGATGGGCTACGATAGCGAAGAGTTTAAGGAGTTGATGCGCTTGTACATGACGATACACGCTGATCATGAAGGAGGTAATGTATCTGCCCATACTACGCATTTGGTAGGTTCGGCCCTTAGTGATCCCTACTTATCGTTGGCAGCCGGCATGAATGGGCTTGCCGGTCCACTACATGGCCTGGCCAACCAGGAAGTGATTAAGTGGATTTATGAAATGAGAGAACAACTTGGTGTGGAGGAACCATCCAAAACGCAGATAGAAGAATATGTAAAGAAGACGTTGAGTGAAGGAAAAGTAGTGCCGGGTTATGGTCATGCGGTTTTACGGAAAACAGATCCCCGCTTTACTGCACAAATGGAATTTGGTAAAAAGCATTTGCCAGACGATCCGTTGGTGAAAACCGTTTGGAATATTTACGAAGCCGTGCCACCGATTTTACAATCTATGGGAAAAATAAAAAATCCATGGCCAAATATTGATGCACACAGCGGTGCCTTGCTTGTTCATTACGGCATGGTAGAATATGAATTTTATACTGTACTGTTTGGCGTTTCCAGGGCTTTAGGTGTGTTGGCAAGTCTTTGTTGGGACAGGGCACTTAACTTCCCTCTTGAAAGACCTAAATCTGTAACCACCGAACTGGTTAAACTGTGGCTGGAAGGAAAAGATGAAATATGGGGAGACTAATTTAAAGAGAAATATTATACCAAAAACCCCGGAGTTATTTTCGGGGTTTTTATTTACTTTGCCCATCTAAAATAATTCAAGTGTATAAAAAAATTTTACTCCCGGTAGTTGTTTTTCTGTTTGCAGCCGCAGCAGTTGCCCAAGCCAAAAAAGCAACCAAGGCTCCGATAGCTAAACCAAATGCTCACCTAAAAGTTTTTAACCTGGCCATAGCCAGCGGCGATGCCAACACTGCGGTTACAGCCTTAAACTATTTTATTGCAGAGCAGGGGGACAATACCACCTATGCAGATACATTGGCCATGCTGTACATGCAGCAAGGGGCATTTTCCCAATGCTATTATTGGGCTAACCAACGGCTGAAGACAAATCCTGATAACAATACATTACTGGAATTGAAGGGTATCAGCCTGGATAAAATGCAACAGCCCAAAGAAGCCATTGATATTTTTGAGCAATTATTTAAGAAAACCCAAAGCCCCTATCATGCCTATAAATTAATGGAACTGCAATATGGAATAAAACGACTTTCAGAATGCCTTACAACGGCTATTGCAGCAGAAAAACTTGCATTTAAACCGGAATATTTAATGACGTACAATGTAGGACAGCAAACCGGCAGAACCTATTTACAGGCGGGTGTTTTTAATATACATGCCCTGGCTTTGTACGACCTGGATAAAAAGGCAGAAGCGAAGATTTATTTTGAAAAAGCATTGAAGCTGGATTCTACATTTGCTTTGGCGAAACAAAATATCGAGGCAATGAATGCTGCAGAAAATGCTGGTACTAAAAATGGTGCAAAAGGAAATAATATGCTGCAGGCTTCCCCTGCCAACAAACAATAGCAAAATTGATTTTGATTAAAAATGGTTTGCTACTATATTTGCAATCCTGTTTAAATGGGGAATTAGCTCATCTGGTAGAGCGCTAGCATGGCATGTTAGAGGTGACCGGTTCGATCCCGGTATTCTCCACAAAAAAAAGACTCACTTTTGGCTGAGTCTTTTTTTATTTAAATCAAATAATGTTTACTTCTCTTTCGAGCATTATCCCAAAATTATCCTGAACACTTTGGATTATTTCTCCACTCAAATTATAAATTTCATTGCCCTTAGCATGGCCATAATTAACTAGTACCAGGGCCTGCCTGCTATGGCAGCCTGCATCCCCTTTTCTATAGCCTTTCCAGCCGCATTGTTCTATCATCCAGCCTGCAGCTAACTTTACCATTCCCTTTGCTACCGGATATCCAACTATCGACGGATGTGTGCCTTTTAATTTTTCAAAAGTAACAGCATCAATTTCCGGGTTTTTAAAAAAACTACCGGCGTTGCCAATATCTTCAGGATTGGGCAACTTACTGCTGCGTATGTTGATGATAGCTTTTGAAATGGCTTGTATGCTTAATTCCTTTACGCCCAATGCTTCTAATTCCTGGTTAATGGCGCCATAATTGGTGTTAAATTTGGGTGTTTTATTTAAACGAAATGTTACCGATGTTATAACAAACTGGCCTTTTAGTTTTCTTTTAAATACACTTTCCCTGTAACCAAATTCGCAATCCTTTAAGCCAAAAATTACTATTTTTTTTTCTTGCAGATGAAAAGCTTCCAGTTGATAAAACACATCTTTTATTTCAACACCGTATGCGCCAATATTTTGCATGGGCGATGCCCCCGTATTACCAGGAATAAGAGAAAGATTTTCTAACCCTGCCCAATTATTTTGCAGGCAATACAGTACCAATTCATGCCAGTTTTCTCCGGCCCCTGCCTTTACATAAACATGTTCCTCATCTTCATTAATTTTTTCAATGCCTTTAATTTCATTTTTTAAAACGAGGCCATCGACATTTTTTGTAAAGAGGATATTGCTGCCGCCACCTAAAATCAATACTGGTGGTTTTTGGTGGGTATTGGTTGGTCTTTTAAATTCCAATAGGTCGCTTAGCTCGCTTTCATTGGTAAAACCTGCAAAGTACCCGGCCTTTACATCTATGCCAAAAGTGTTATATTTTTTAAGAGATATATTTTCGCTTATTTGCATTGGCATTAGTTTTGTTAAATAGCCCGGTTCCCCCGGTATGCTGCAATCAATGGGTTTCTTAAAGTTGTTATCCTAATCAGCAATTATCAACCTGTGCAACTTTGACGGCTCATGTTACCCAATAGCAATCCATTAATTAGCATCCACATCTGCAATCATCCACACAGCCTTAAACCTTTTTTCGGTTAATAATAAATTAAAATGATTGCGAATTACTTTTTTGTATTGAGCAATCAGCTTCATATCAAGTGGCAACTTAATTAATAGTTCCATCAGGTATTGATTTC
>JANPNY010000297.1:0-3706 GCA_031427745.1 Chitinophagaceae bacterium
CTTTTGCAATATGCTTTAAAGAATTTTTAGGCGATAACCATGAAAGGATACAGATTTTTGGCACCGACCTCAGCGAACCTGCCATTTTGAAAGCCCGAAGCGGCATGTATGAAAAAACGGAATTAGACAGCGTATCGCCACAGCGGCTGAAGGAGTTTTTTACAAAAGCCAATGGCGGTTACCAGGTAAATAAAAGCATCAGGGATATGTGTGTGTTTGCACACCACAATTTTTTAAAAGACCCGCCCTTTGGCAAAATGGATTGTATAAGCTGCCGCAATGTGCTTATTTATATGGAGCCTTACCTGCAAAAAAAGGCCCTAACTACTTTTCATTATTCACTAAACCACAGGGGATTCTTATTGCTGGGTAAATCTGAAACCACCGGCGGTGTACCCGATCTTTTTGCTGCTGTGGAAAAAACAGATAAACTATACACCCGTAAAGATGTGCCCGGCAGGTTTATGCAGGTAACCAGCCAGCGCAGCGAACAGATTTTAAGCCGTGCAGTTGACCATTCCAAAAGCGAAACCATCCGCACCGACTTTCAAAAAACAGCCGATGACATTTTGCTTACTAAATATACACCGGCCGGTGTGGTAGTAAACGAAACAATGGACATTGTGCATTTCCGTGGCAATACCGGCAATTATTTAGAACAGGCCCCCGGCAAACCCAGCCATAATTTATTGATGATGGCAAAATATGGGTTAGGTTTTGAGCTGCGCAATATTTTGCACAAGGTTAAAACTGATAAAGCCGCGGTGGTAAAAGAAAACATTCCGGTGGAGGTAAACGGAACCCTGCGTATTATTTCAATTGAAGCCGTACCATTGCCCAATACCCTGGAGCCTTATTATCTAATACTCTTTCACGATAATAATTTAAACGACAGTAATGGACCGGCAATAAGCCACAAGAAAAAAGTTTCGGCTAAAACAAAAAAAAAGACGAAAAAGATATACGCATACAACTGTTAGAGCAGGAACTGGCGCAGGCCCGTGAAGATATGCGGAGCATTACCGAAGACCAGGAAGCAAGCAACGAAGAACTGCAAAGCGCCAATGAAGAACTGCTTAGTGGCAGCGAAGAGTTGCAGAGCTTGAACGAAGAACTGGAAACCAGTAAAGAAGAATTACAAAGTACGAACGAAGAACTCACCGTTTTAAACCATGAATTAGTTGGCCTGAACGAACAGGTTACAGATGCAAGAAATTATTCCGAATCTATTGTGGCCACCCTCTATCAGCCCCTGCTGGTGCTGGATAAAAACCTTAGGGTAAAAACGGCCAACAAGGCTTTTTATAAAACATTTAATGTAAGCGAACAGGAAACAGAAGGCGTGTTAGTGTACGACCTGGGCAACCGGCAATGGAATATTCCCGAACTGCGTATGCTGCTGGAAGAAATTTTACCACAAAAAAAACAGATCAGCGATTTTGAAGTAACACACAACTTTACATCTATTGGTGAACGGATAATTTTATTGAATGCCCTGGAAATAACAAGAGAAAAAAAGGAAGAAAAACTAATACTGCTTTCAATTGAAGATATTACCGAACAGCGGCTTCTTCAACTTAAAGAAAAAAAAATCCTGAGGCGTTATCATGACCTGCTGCTGCAAACACCGGTAGCCATTGCTATTTATCGCGGCAGCAATTACATAGCTGAACTAGTCAACGATTTGGCTTTGGAAATACTTGTTAAAGACAAGAACTTAATAGGCAAGCCTCTCTTTGAATCAATGCCCGAATTGGAAAGCCAGTTGAAACCAACTTTTGATGAAGTAATGCAAAGCGGCATTCCTTTTCATGCCAATGAATACGAAGCAACACTTATAAGAAAAGGTAAAAACGAACAAACATATTTCAATACTATTTTTGAACCAATACAGGAAGATGATAATACTATCTCAGGAGTAATAGTGGTAGCCATCGAAGTAACCGACCAGGTATTAGCCCGCAAAAAAATTGAAGAAAGCGAACACCGTTACCACGAAATGATTTACACTTCCCCTTCCCTCATTGCTATTTTTAAGGGAGAAGATATGATTATTGAAATTGCCAATGATGCCATTTTAGAAAGTTGGGGCAAGGGAAAAGATGTCATCGGCCAATCGTTGTTTGAAGTGATACCCGAATCCGTTGAACAGGGCTTTGATAAAATGTTGCTGAGTGTTTATAAAACTGGCGACCCTGTTCATGCTTATGAAACACCCGTAACGCTTATAAGAAATGGAAAGCCTGAATTAGTTTATTACAATTTTATTTACCAGGCACAGCGCAATGTAAATGAAGAAATAGAAGGGGTGGCAATAATAGCTAATGAAGTAACACCACAGGCATTACTGCATAAAAAAATAAAAGAAAGCGAAGCCTTTAACCGGGCCGTATTAGAAAGCAGCCCCGATTGTATAAAAATGCTTGATGGAGATGGCCGCCTTGAGTTTATGAACAGTAATGGTGTTTGCCTTTTGGAAATTGATGATTTTAAATCGGTACAAAACACACATTGGTGGGATATGTGGCAACCTGAGAACCAGCAAATAATAAAAGATGCAGTAGCAAAAGCAAAAGGAGGAGAAAAAGTGCAGTTCCAGATTTTTAGCCCTACTGCAAAAGGCACACCTAAATGGTGGGATATAATTGTATTGCCCGTTCAGGAAGATGGCACTGATAATAATCTTCCCCGCATACTTTCCGTATCCAGGGATATTACAGAACAGAAAAAAGTGGAGGAAGTAATCAGGGAGAATGAAACCCGTTTTCGTTCCATCACCAATGCTTCTACCGCTGCCCTTTGGATGTCTGATGAAAATTTTCAAATTACCTATGTCAATCAAACCTGGATTGATTGGACCGGCCAGCCTTTTGAAAAACATCTGGGCGAAGGATGGTTAAAATCTATATTACCCGAAGATCAGGAAATCACCAGGGCGCAGGTAGTAAACGATTTTACCGCACGGCGTAATTTTAAAATGGATTTCAGGGTTAAGTGGACAGATGGAAAAATACATTGGTGTGCATCCGAAGGGGCACCCCGTTATTTATCCAATGGCCAATTTGCAGGCTAT
The DNA here is from genome assembly GCA_031427745.1 of Chitinophagaceae bacterium. Taxonomy (GTDB): domain Bacteria; phylum Bacteroidota; class Bacteroidia; order Chitinophagales; family Chitinophagaceae; genus Ferruginibacter. The sequence goes on from JANPNY010000297.1 coordinate 3,074, forward strand.
GCAGGCACCTGCAATGATATTACCGAACGCAAACAAAATGAACTTAAAGAAAAGGAATTGTTAACCCGGTTTCAGACACTTGTAATTCAGGCACCCGTTGCAATATGCGTACTGCGGGGAAAAGATTATATAATAGAAGTGATCAATAAAGGAATGTATGAAATGTGGGACAGAAAAATAGAAGATATAATAAACAAACCTGCTTTTGATGTGCTGCCGGAGTTTAGAGAGCAGGGCTTAAAAGAACTTTTAGATAATGTTTTAAACACCGGAGAACCCATCGTATTAGATGAACTACCTCTTACTATCAGGCGCCATGATAGTATGGAAAATATCTTTGTAAAATTTGTTTACGAGCCATTACGGGAAGTTGATGGAACTATATCAGGAGTGATGGCATTAGCACATGAAATTACCGAGCAGGTTTTATCAAGAAAAAAAATTGAAGAAAGCGAATCACATTTTCGCAAGATGGCCGATCTTATGCCTGCAAAAATCAGCAATGCCGATACGGCAGGTAATGTGCTGTATTTTAATAAACACTGGTTAGACTTTACAGGATTGGATTTTGATGAAGTAAAAGATTTTGGATACTATAAAATGATGCACCCTGATGAAATAGATGAATTTAAA
>JANPNY010000298.1:0-9666 GCA_031427745.1 Chitinophagaceae bacterium
ACAATGGCGGCGGCTGTATAAATACTGATTTTCTTTTTCAATGTATTTTAAAAAGAGGTATTTGCTGATATTAATACAACCAACAAAATTAGAAGATGACTTTTTCTTGTTGAAATAATTGTTTAGTTTAAATAAGTATTAAAATGATCAATTAAATAGACAAGCAACAAAATTTTTGATAAAAAAAATAGCCGTTCTTTCGAGCAGCTATTTTGTATAAATTTCAAATAAAAATTAAATTCTAAAGTGAGCAAATGCTTTGTTAGCTTCCGCCATACGATGAGTATCTTCTTTCTTTTTGAATGAAGCACCTTCGCCTTTACTTGCAGCTACTATTTCGTTGGCTAATTTATCAGCCATGCTACGGCCATTTCTTTCACGGCTATATCGTACCATCCACTTAATGCTTAATGAAATCTTCCTGTCGGTACGTACTTCCGATGGAATTTGAAATGTAGCACCACCAATACGGCGACTGCGAACTTCTACACCTGGTGTAATATTACCCAGCGCTTTTTTCCAAACATCATAACCGTTTTCGCCAGTTATTTTTGATACTTTTTCAACTGCATCATAAAAGATGGTGTAAGCACCACTCTTTTTTCCTTCCCACATTAAATTATTTACAAAACGAGTAACTAATTTGTCATTAAACTTTGGATCTGGAGCCAAAGGAATTTTTTTTGGTTGTGTCTTCCTCATTGGAATAAACTTTTTTTATCTTACTTAAATTAATTAAAGAACCTGCTCAATTTCTCTTTTGGAGGATGGGGCCTATTTTTTAGCTTTTTCTTTTTTAGTACCGTATTTACTACGACTTTGCTTACGATCCTTTACACCGGCAGTATCTAAACTACCACGTACAATATGATAACGTACCCCTGGTAAATCTTTTACCCTTCCACCACGAATTAAAACGATGGAGTGTTCCTGCAGGTTGTGACCTTCACCGGGGATGTATGCAATTACCTCTATTTTGTTGGTTAACCTTACCTTGGCTACTTTACGCAACGCAGAGTTTGGTTTTTTTGGGGTAGTGGTGTAAACCCTTGTACATACGCCACGGCGTTGAGGACAAGCATCCAAAGCCCTGGACTTACTTTTGGCTTTAATTATTTCTCTTCCTTTTCTAACTAACTGTTGTATTGTAGGCATTGTTGACCTTTTATTTTTGGACGGCGAAGGTAGGAATTCTCTTTTAAAAATGAAATATAATTCTAAAATAAATTCACATTTTGGGTATAAATTTATTTGGCGTAATGTTTTGTACGTTAATCACCTATTGAAAAATCACTTTTTGGGAATAATTTTCGTTGGTATTTTTATCAAATATGGCTAGAACATACACACCGTTTTGCATTTCGCTGGTTCGTATTATATCGAGTTTAGTGCCGGTGGCTCCGTAAATATCATATTGCTTTACTACCTGGTTCAGTAAATTCATCAGTCTAATCTTATAATTGTGGTTGCTAACTCCGGTAAATGCTACAGTAAGTTTGTCATTAACCGGGTTAGGGAAGATATTTATTCCCTCAATGGAAATTTTTCTGCTTAATAGTATTGTATTACTGAATGTAAACGTATTGTTTTGATTGATTAATTTAAGCCGGTAGTAATTTTTACCTGGCAGCGGCATTGTATCCCAAAAATTAAACAACTGGTTTTGCGTTCCATCCTGCGGAACCATTACAATGCCAATTGCAGAAAATGCTGAAAATTCATCTTTCCGTTCAATAATAAATTTCTGTAGGTTTACATTACCCGTAATCTTCCAGTTTAAGTTTGACTTGCCATCATAATACTTGCCTGTAAAATTCTCTACGTTTAGTGGTAAAAACTTAAAACAATTGCCATTTAAATGATAGTAATTTCTTCGTTTTATGCAACCACTGTTTACTACAATATCGCAATAATAGTAGCCTGTATCGGCAGGCATAACAAAAGGGATATACAAACTACTGGCAGTGCCCAAAAGGATACTATCAGCACTGTTTTGATAAGATTTTTTATACCATCTATAGGTAGAGTTATAAACCGTATCAACACTTAAAGTTGTATTTAGCTGAAAACAGTTATAAGTAGCAGTAATTCCATAATTCATCAAGGGTAAAATACTGGCATCTTCCAGTGTGGCATTACCGCATGCATCTATTGCCCTTAACCTAACGAGTGAATAGTTTGTGCCATTATTGATGGTAAACAAAGAGGCAGGTTGTGGACTGGTTACAATGGATGGGCTTGATGGAGAACTACCAATAATTTCATACAAAAACGGACCAACTCCATTAGATACAACCGCCCCTAAACTGAAGCCATTTACATCACATTGATAAACGGATGACCGGTTTAAATTTGGGTATTGATATGGATTAACTGTAACAGTGTCATAATAAATATTGTTACAATTATCATTAGCGGTATACCGTACTATGTATGTTGCAGGCTCCAAATTATTGAAGGTATACATACTGCCCGAAACTACACTTGGTGCAATATAGGGAGATAAAAGTATCCCATTCCTTTTCATTATTCGTACAACGAGCGTACCCATATTGGACGAAGCTTTTATCAGCAACGACCCCGAGCCGTTTGCCCAGGTAGAACTTGGGCATTTGGGGACAACTGTAGGCATACGAGTAAAGAAACTGGCTGTAGCATTTGAATAAACAGTATCCTTGTTACCACAATTGTCTGTTACAATAATTTTATGGCTTTGCCCTGTTAATGTACCAGGAATACTATCGATATTTATTGCCGTAGAATTATAACTCCTGTTAAAAAATAATACGCCATTTGGCTTGTAGATTTTGATATTTACAGGAACTGAACCGCCAATAACATTTATACCAAAACTTGCATAGCCGAGCTTACATGATTTTTTTGAGGATACGGTTAACTTTATAGGTGTTGGCATTACATTAAAACATCTTGATATCAGTGTATCATAGCATCCATCCTGGATTTTTATACAATAACTGCCATAAAGCAGGTTTGCGAAAACTCCAGTAGTATTGCACGAAAGCTTTACATCACTTGCGTTGTAGAGACAATATTTTGGAGAATTTAAGTTTTGTGCTCCGCTTGTGTTTACATTAAAAGTTGTACAGTTTTTTTTGGTAATTGTTACATTGCTATTTAAAGAAGGCTTTGGAGGATATTCAGAAAAACAATAAGTAAAGGAAGTATCAGGGCAGGCAGTTTTAACCTTTAAACAATAGGAGCCATAAGCAAGGTTAGAAAATATACCGCTTTCGTTGCATTCAATCAGAACGTTTTGATTATTATACAAACAAAATCCCGGATCGATAATGGAGCTACCGCCAGTGGTAGTAATTGAAAAAGTAGCGCAGGTTCGGTTGCTTTTTTTAACAACGATATCATTTACTACAACTGGCCCTAGTACAGAAATACATCTAACAATGGTTGTATCGTAGCAAGAATCATGAATAGTAATACAATAATTTCCGTAGACCAGGTTATTAAATATTCCGGTTGTATTACAACTTATTTGTACCTTATTTTCATCAAATATGCAATAAAGCGGACGTGTTAAGCTATCCCGTCCAACTACCACTCCAAATACAGCACAGTCGTAGTATGAAGGTAAAATAACGGCTGGTACAAACGGACGTGGTGGCGCTGTAGAAATACATCTTACAATGGTTGTATCCCGGCAATTATCTTTTATAGTAATACAATAGTTGCCATAAGCAAGATTATTAAAAATACCAGTGCTATTGCATGCTTTTGTATTGCCAAAGGCATCTATAAGGCAATATTGCGGGGATGTTAAACCAACCTGACCGGTAACTTCTGCTGTAAATGTATTACAGGTATTGTTTTTAATAAGAATGTTGTTGCCAACGCTTAACGCAGGTGGCGTACTATTAAAACAACGGAAGATGGTGGTATCACTACAGGAATCATATGCTGAAATGCAATATTTACCGTAAGGCAAATTAGTAAATACACCGGTTGAATTACAAACCAGTTCTACATTATTACTATTATAGATGCAAAATTTTGCACCATAGAAATTTCGAACCCCAGCTAATGCGGCAGAAAATGTATTACAGCCGGCATTATAGATAGAGACATTGGCATCCACTGAAGGCTTAAAGTTAACGTTAGCCAGGCCCTTTTTAATTTTTCCACAGGGATCTTTAACGATTACTTCAAACGTATTTTGCCCGCCTAAATAAAAAGAAAAGGCGGCATTAGACGACCATATTGTATCACCAACAGCTCTAACAACACCATAGGTAAATCCTGGCATGCCGCCAGCAGTGCTGATATTACCCTTGCTATCACTTGCAGTAATTGAACCTACCACCGTTTCGCAGGAAATTTTGCGAAATGAAAACGAATCAATTTTCCAGGTATAATTATTAATGGTAACTACCCTCGTTTGGATACCACCACATGAATCTGTTAAACGGATGGTATAAACTCCTGCTACCAGGCTATTGAATGTTCCTGTAGTGTTTGTTGTACCAATACCCATTGGCGATGGCGAAACTATAGTGTATCCGTAGGGTGCCCTGCCAAAATTTTGTGTATTTAAAGTTATACGACCATTATTTCCATTGTCGCAGGTTATGTCAAACCCTGCCATTGAAAACCTGGGATCTTTATAGTTTCCAAGAACTGTTACATTATTTTTTACAAAGGTGCAGTTGGTAACAATGTCATTTACAATTACCGAATAAACACCCGCCGCTAAACCCGTTACCGAATCTGAACTGGTAAAATTGGTATTTACCGGGCCGTTTACTTTATACTTGTAACTACCTGAGCCGCCTGAAGCAAATACTTTTATTGAACCCGTTGCTGTACACCGGGATTCATAGCTGAGCTGTGTTGCAGTTAATGAACCGCATGTTTGTCCTTTTGCTAAGCGAGGCAACAGCAGAAAAAGCATACAAAAAGCAAAAACGCCCAATACGGAAAAGTAAATTTTTTGCATGTTTTAAGTTTAATTTTTCTTAATAGTGCGAAGTATCTGGTTTATTCAAATGATGAAATATCAATTGAATGAACAAAAAATCCACTGGTAAGAAAAGTTCATAAGAGTATTACATCTTACAATAATTAATACTACTTTAAAACTGAAAAAACTTAGGCAGGTAGGGTTTTGGATTAATCAAAATGGTTAATTGCCAAATTGAAGGGAGTAAACCTGTGTTTAGTTTTTCATTAATACGGATAAATTTCCCCTGGTTTTATGATCACAAAAGATAAAAAACCAGGAAAAATCAATATTAAAACGTTGGGGAGATACTAAAATTGTGTTTTCACTAAAAAAAATGACATTAAATGCTGTACATCCACCCATGGGTATCAGGTGCTGTGCCATTCTTTATGGCATCCATCTGTTGTTTAATTGCCGGTGCGGCAATCCAGTTTGTTACATCAAATTTCATCTCATAATCCCGGTAGGTTAGTTCCTTTATTAACGCAATGGTAGCGGCTGTGCCGGTGCCAAAAATTTCTTTTAAAGTTCCGTCTTTGTACGAAGCTAATATTTCATCAATGCTGAGTGGTCTTTCTTCTATTGCAAAACCCATTTCGGCTAAAATAGTTAGAGCGCTTGCTCTTGTAACACCTTCCAAAATCGTTCCCTCTTCAAGGCCAGGGGTTATGACGGTGTCTCCGATAATAAAAAAAATATTCATTGTGCCACATTCCTGTACATATTTGTGCTCAATGGCATCCATCCAAAGTACCTGGTCGAATCCCTTTTTATTGGCTTGTGAAGATGGATATAACACAGCCCCGTAATTACCTGCAGCTTTTGCAAAGCCAATGCCGCCCGGCACAGCACGTACATATTTTTCCTCTACATAAATCCGCATGGGATTGGCATAGTAAGGCCCGGTGGGGCTTAATATTATCATGAATTTGTACTTATCACTTGGCCTTACACCAACAGCTTCATCAGTGCTTATCATAAAGGGCCTGATATACAAAGCATGATTTTCCAGGTTGGGTATCCAATCTTTATCAATATTAATTAATTGACTAAGCCCCTGCATAAATATCTCTTCGGGCACCTGTGGCATTTGCATGCGTTCCGCAGATAAGTTAAACCGTTTAAAATTATCATAGGGCCTGAAAATCTGCACCCTTCCTTCAATAGTTTTATAGGCTTTAATGCCTTCAAATATGGCCTGTCCATAATGGAATACAGCGAGCGATGGGTCTAATTGCAATGGCTGGTAAGGCCTGATTTGAGGCGTTTGCCATTCGCCATTTTCAAAATCCACCTCCAGCATATGATCGGTAAAGTATTTACCAAAAGGGATATTCTGCAAACTGATATCGGCTAATTTGCTGTGTTTTGTAAGGGTAATATTAAAGTCTGTAGTAACTACCATAAATTGTAATTTTACTGCAAAGAAACAAAAAATAACAACGGAAAAAGAAGCACTTCATGAGTTTAGATAATATTCAACTACCCCCAATTGTACTGGAGCAATTATTTAACAAATCGCTGGTTGCAGTAGAAATGCAACAACCGGCACCGGTTATCGCATCTTTAAAACCAGTAAATATGCTGGGGGAAAACAAAAGAGGTGTACTGATATTGGTGAATTACAATGAGACAGTTTTTTTGCCGGAAGATGAATTGAATTTTTTAATCGGCATTTTATCTGCCTGTAAACTTACTATGGAAGATGTAGGAATTGTAAACCTGGCAAAGAGTAAACAATTGAATTACCAGTCTATACAAAAGGAACTTTCCTGCAATATTTTATTAATGTTTGGCGTATTGCCCAAAGCAATAGAAATGCCACTTGATTTTCCTTACTACCAGTTACAAAAATATAACCAACATATCCATCTTTGTGCTCCTGCCCTCGCTGCATTAATGAATGATAAAACAGAAAAGGGAAAATTATGGGCCAGCCTGAAACAATTATTTTCTATTTAAAGGAATGATGAAAAATTTAATTTTCGCAACCAACAACGAACATAAAGTGGCAGAAATCAGAAGCTCACTGGAAAATCTTTTCCAGGTGGTTTCTTTAAAAGAAGCTGAAATAAATATTGATATCGAAGAGCCTTATGATACATTGGAAGAAAATGCACGGGAAAAATCCGGTACTATTCATCGGCTAACGCAACAAGACTGTTTTAGTGAAGATACAGGCCTGTTTATAGATGCCCTAAATGGCGAGCCGGGTGTAAAAAGTGCCCGGTATGCTGGTGAACCATCCAACAATAAGGCGAATATTGAAAAACTGTTGAGTAACCTTGCTTTAAATACCAATCGAACGGCTCGTTTTAAAACAATTATTTCGCTTGTTCTCCAAGAAAAAGAATACCTGTTTGAGGGGATTTGTGAAGGCTCCATTACCCTTGAACCCATTGGCAGCAGTGGCTTTGGGTATGATGCCGTTTTTATTCCGGCGGGTAGCAGTAAAACTTTTGGTGAAATGAATATGGAGGAAAAGAATCAGTACAGTCATCGAAAAAAAGCAGTGGCTAAATTAATTTCTTTTTTGCGGGAGCAGGGAAATATCTAAATTTTTAAAGCATAAAACATTTAATATTTCTACCGGTACTGTAAGCTAAAATCATACTTACCCAGGATGTTTAATCATACAATATGGCACGAATAAAAATTGATTTACCAGCTTCGGAAATCGGCAGTGTTACCCTACCCATTCGCATTACAGATATTAATTATGGCGGCCATGTTGGCAATGATGCCTTTGTAGCTATTATACATGAGGCAAGAATGCAATGGCTAGGGCGCTACAATTATACAGAAATGAATTTTGCAGAAACCAGCCTGATCATGAGCGACCTGGCGATAGAATTTAAGCAGGAATCTTTTTATGGAGACATCGTAAACATCACCCTTTTTGCCGGAGAAATCAGTAGGGTTAGTTTTGAATTATTTTATCAATTGTCTACCGTAAGGGGCGATAAACAAATACTGCTGGCTAAGGCTAAAACCGGGATGGTTTGTTTTGATTATAACAGCAAAAAAGCAGTTTCCATTCCTGAAAAAGCATTACAGCTTTTAAAAAATACTCAAGAGAATTAGTTGTATGTTTTGCGTTAGCCGGCGTTCCATATCCTCCAACTTTCCTCTGCCTGCAATACTAGCATTTCAAAGCCATTTTCAATAACAGCACCTCTTTTTTCCCCTTCCAGCAAAAATAAAGTTTTAGAGGGTTTATATACAAGGTCAAACAAATAATGCCTGGCGCTAATAAATTGATAAGGCAAATCTGGAAGCGTATTGTCGTTGGGCTGCATACCTACCGGTGTGCAGTTAATAATGATGGTATATTCTTCCAGCAAAACTTCATCAATATCTTTATACAATACCTGTGCCTCGCCACCACCGGCATTTCTTGAAACAACCAGAAAAGCGATACCCAGTTTTGCCAGTACATATTGCACCGCTTTAGAAGCGCCCCCGGTGCCCAATACCAGTGCTTTGCTATGATGCGGCTGAAGTAGTTTTGAAAATGATTGTTCAAAACCAATTATATCCGTGTTGTAACCAATCAATTGATTATTGTTGAAATGTATACTATTGGTTGCCCCAATTACTTTTACTTCGGGTGATAAAACATCTAAATATTCAAGCACCTGTTCTTTATAAGGAATGGTTACGCACAATCCTTTAAGCAAAGGATTATTTTTTAGCAGGGCTGGGAATTCTTTAATAGATGGAATTGGGAAAATTTCAAAACGGCAATCATTCAAGCCTTCCCTGGCAAACTTTTCTGTAAAATATTGTTTAGAAAAAGAATGACCAAGTGGATAGCCTATTAATCCATAAACCTTCATAATTTAAAAATTTGAGAAATTAATTTGGAATTGATACCATTATTTATCAAGGTACAATTCAAATGTATCGCCCCTTAAACCAATACGCATAGTTTCGAGTGCGATAATTTCGGAAGGAGCTATGTTTCCGAGGTTAACATTGCAGCCCAACAATTCTAAAAAGTACAGTTGTTGTGCTTTTTGCGGTGCCTCCCATAGTATTTTTTCCTGCGGTATCTGCGTTAATATTTCTTGTACAAGACCTTCCCTTACTTCACCGGTTCCCCTGTAAATACCCACATTACCCGCCTCTCGTGCTTCTGCAATTACATAGGTAGAGCCTGCTTCCAGTTCAGCTTTCATAAGCTCAATCCATTTGTATGGCGGAATAATATGTGCTGCATCTTTACTTCCAACCTCACTTAACACAACGCCATATTTGGTAAGTTTTTCAATGTAACCGCATTTTTCCGCATGAGGAATATTAATAGAACCGTCACTAACTTCCATATAATTAATGCCAAATTCTTTACAAACATTGATGTAATCTTCAAATTGGTTTCTAATAAGGAACGCTTCAAACAATGTACCTCCAAAGTAAACAGGGATATTATAAGATGCGTAAATGGCTAGCTTTTCTTTAAGGTTAGGTGTTACGTAGGCTGTACCAAAACCCAGTTTAATGACATCAATATGTGGATGCGCTACACTCATAAAGTTTTTAGCTTCTTCCAGGCTTAAACCCTTATCCATAATCATCGTTATTCCATTGATACGAGGCTGAACGGTGCGCTCTGGCATTTGTGTTAAATGAAAATTCATCAGCGGTTTTTTAAAATTTGCTGCAAATATAACTATTGAACCCGAAACATATGG
>JANPNY010000299.1:0-1775 GCA_031427745.1 Chitinophagaceae bacterium
ACAAATGATGTCATCATAAACGAGCCAAGTATAAGCCGAAATCATGCGATCGTTACTAACCTGGGCAATAACACCTTCGAGGTGAAAGACCTTGGAAGCACCAACGGAACTTTTGTAAATGGGCAAAAAGTCTTTCAACAAATTATCCAACCCGATGATAAACTAATGGTGGGTTCCATCATGGTTGACTGGGAAACTGCATTTCAGACTTCACATGGGGGCAAGGCTGAATCCAGCATTAAGGAAGAACCTTTTGCCAAAGCAAAGAAAACGATCACGGTAGGATCATCAAACGACAACGACCTGGTGATAAACGATGACTACATATCGAGTCATCATGCCAAAATCTCCCTTTTAAATAACGGAAATTACTATTTGCAAGACCTTGGCAGCAGCAATGGCTGCTTTGTGAACGGGGCAAGAGTTATTGCCAAAAATTTTTCGAACACAGACGTTGTAAAACTCTTTAATACCGATTTGCCCAATAATTGGTTTAAACATAAAAACCTGCAATCCCGTTTTTTTAAAGAACATAAAAAGACTATTATCATTTCCATTTCTGCAATGTTTTTAATAACGGCTTCTGCTCTTTTCTATATTAACAGGTGCAAATGGCTGGGCATAGATTGTGAACTATCGGCTAAACAAATTTATACCCGTATTCAAAATACATTGGTACATATTGATCACGAATATTATTACACAATCGTGTTTAACGGGACAAAATATTATGTTGGTAAAAACAAAGACTACACTCAGCACATTGATGCCAATACCAACAAACAAAATATTGTACCTTATGGAAAGGTTTCAGGTAACGGTTGTTTTATAAAACCCGATGGAAAAATACTCACATCTCCTTATATCACTAATCCCTGGCTTGAAAGTATCGAGCAGTCAAAGATGGTCCAGCAAGTGATAGCCAGCAGAACAATTAAGGGATTTACCAGTCAAAGTTCATTTAAAATATGTGGTGAAACGGCACGTTTAAAATGGATACAAAACGGCGTGGTAAACAATGAGCAGAATTATATAGAAGCCAATGCAATCAATGAATGTATGCTGGCCGATGGCAATACAGCCATTATTCAATCCATTAAAAAGGCATTGCCGGCGAATACCACTGTAGCGGATTATTTTTTCAAATCCAATTCAGATCAGTCTATGCACAACTCGGCTGAAAAGTATTATGGATATTTTGTTTTACCGAAATTCAACGAATTGATAAAAGATACTTTTTATATGGCTATAGACACCCTTAACATCAACCGCTTTTTACAAACTCCTATTCCAAAAGATTTACCATCAATGGAAGAAGGAAGCGCAGTATTTAACAACAGGGGTGAATTGATAGGAATAGTGCAACGGCAACAGGTTACTTTATTAACACATTTCGTAAACCAAATAAAAGATTAAAACCTTTATTTATGCAAACATTTATCATTGGCAGAGATGCCACTAATCAGATTGTATTAAATGACGAAAAAGTCAGCCGCCGCCATGCGCAACTTACCGTACAGGACAACGGTCAGGTAATGATCAAAGACCTGGGCAGTGTAAACGGTACTTTTGTAAATGGAAACCGAATAACCGAAAGCTACCTGAATAGCGGTGATGTTGTAAAATGTGGACCCTTGTTCTTAAACTGGGCTCAATATATTCACAATTTTCCGGAGCAGGGTAAAGTAGACCTTGTGTCTGTTGCTAATAAAGCTCAGGAATGGAATAATACATTCGTTTCATTTATAAAACCTTTTCTGGGCACAATTGATAAC
>JANPNY010000300.1:0-5605 GCA_031427745.1 Chitinophagaceae bacterium
TTCCATTAGATAGAATATGGACTGACGACTTAGTTTGTGAATATTTAAAAATTACATCATCCGTCATCATACCTTTCATCTCGTGCGGCACGCCGGGCATACTTACAAAAATTTTTTCAGCTCCGGGCATAGATTTTTGAAACCACATGCCCGGTGCCGTGCCTCTTTTATTTAAAATTACTTTACAGTTGTCGGGTACTTCGGCCTGTTTAAGATTGCGTTCAATCATGGGCCTTTTCAGGATGTTCTCAAAAATATTTTTCACATTGGCCAAAGCGCCTGCATCCACCACCATGCTGCCGTTAAAATATTTACAAAGCAATGGTTTGGTAATGTCATCTGCAGTTGGGCCAAGGCCTCCAGTTATAAGGATGATATCTGCATGGCTGCTTTCTTCATCCAGTGCCGTCCAGATTTCTTCCCACACATCACCCACCGCCACCCGCCTTACCACCCTAATGCCGACTTTGTTTAATTCCTGTGCCATCCAGGCGCTGTTGGTATCAATAACCTGCCCTATCAATAATTCGTCGCCAATGGTGATGATGCTTGCTTGTGTCATAATGTAAAATGGTGAAAGATAATAAGAAGAAAATTATTTATGCGAACGAAATTCCTTCATAAATATCTTTTAATAAAATGTAGAGTTGTACGCTGTCGATTGTAAAGGATTTTTCCAATGATCTGTAATCGGTGAGTTGCCAGCTACCATCTGCATTGCGGACATGCTTTTCTGCATAAATTTTTTCCGTATCCACCAATATGTATTCATTAAGCGAATCAATATCCCTGTACAAAGTAAACTTTTCGCCCTTGTCGTAATTACGGGTTGATTTGGACAATAACTCAATGATAACCGTTGGATTGATGGCAGTGTCAAATTCATTATCGGTTAAGTGTACTTCGCCACAAATGATGCTAATATCAGGATAGGTGTACAAGGTGTTCTTGGGAATATGAATCCTTAAATCGCTGCCATAAGGCCTGCAGTTTTTGCCTTTAAGTTTATTTCCAATATCAGTAAATAAGTTAGAGAATATCACATTGTGTTGCAACGATGCGCCACTCATGGCAAAAACTTCACCCTGGTAATATTCATGTTTGTCTAATGCAGCCCGTTCCCCGGCCAAATATTCGTCCGGCGAAATGTAGTTGTATTTGAGCGCAGGTTCATTCACGATATTTTCCATAGATCAAATTTAATTCTTTTAGCTAGCTGTATTATTTTTTGCTGAAAAAATGTTGCTTGTATTGAACCTATTAAAGTAATTTGGCAAAAAAATAAATATGCAAACACAAAATTTTAAAAATCATTCCCAGTTGGTGCCTTTGTTCCACTTTGTAACACTACCAGCTATCCTGGCGCTCCTCATCGGTTCATTCATTAATTTGAAAGACGCAGTAGGTAAAGATGAAGGAATATACAGTGCGTCGCTCATTTGCTTGATCGCAATCATTTTATTATTCCTGGCATTTTTAGCACGTACGTTTGGGCTTAAGGCCCAGGACAGGGCAATAAGAGCAGAAGAAAATTTCAGGCATTTTTTAGCAACCGGTAAGCCAATGGATAGCCGTCTCCGGCTAAGCCAGGTTATAGCTTTGCGATTTGCAAGTGATGCTGAATTTATAGCCCTAGCAAAAAAAGCTGCAGATGAAAACCTTAGTTCAAAAGATATTAAGCAGGCAATTAAAGACTGGAGAGGAGATTATCACCGGGTTTAAAATAGATTGGTGATATGTAAAAGGGCTTATCTTCTTCAACCGAAAATGATAAGCCCTTTTTTATTAAAGGCATAGAATAATTAATTTAGGCCGTAAAAGCTACACAGCTTTGATAGCCCCCATTTACTTCTTTGCCTTGATGCAAAGAAGTAACAAGAAAAATCAAGGCTGCATTAAAAAGGCTAAAAATTTAAATGTTTGTCTAAAATGAAATTAGCTCGAGCTGCAGAATATTTCCGTCCATGTGTGCAACTTACGGGCTAAAAGCTAATCCAGTCATTTGTAACACCAATTTCATTTCTTAACGACAATCATTTAAATTTTCTTAACGCCTTTTTTATGAGGCCGACAAAAAAGATTGCGGTTAAAGTTCAGTAACCTTTAAAAATAAAATCGAATTCTTTCTATTAGTAAACTCACCCTTTCATTTCTTCCACCCATTTATCCCTGTCATCTGGCGAAAATTTCCAGGGAGCAAAATTGTTTTCAACATTGCTGAACATGCCGTTCCATTCTTGTGGCGCATTGCTATCTTCCATTATTAGCGCCCTGCGCATTTGCAAAATAATATCCAATGGGCTAATGCTTACCGGGCATTCTTCCACACAGGCATTGCAGGTGGTGCAGGCCCGGAGTTCCTCAATCGAAATGTAATCGTTGAGCAATAATTTACCATCATCTTTAAAGCTGCCGTTGCTGTTAATGTTTTTTCCTACTTCCTGCAACCGGTCCCTTGTATCCATCATTATTTTTCGTGGGCTTAATAGTTTTCCTGTTTGGTTTGCCGGACAAGCAGCGCTGCATCTTCCGCACTCGGTGCAACTGTAGGCATCTAATAAATTTTTCCAGCTTAAATCAAAAATGTCTTTGGCGCCAAACTTCATAGTAGGGGCGTTATTGTCCGTTACTGGTGTTAGTTCCGGTTGCATTATATACTTTACTTCGTTCTGCACATTTACCATGTTGGTCATTTTGCCCATTACGTCTAAACGGGCATAGTATGCATTTGGAAATGCCAGCATAATATGAAGGTGTTTGCTGTAGGGCAGGTAGTTTAAAAATGCCAGGATTCCTACTATATGCAGCCACCAGCTAACTCTTTCAATGCTGACTAAAGTGCTGGTGGCAAGTCCGTCAAAAGCAGGTACAAGCATGCCGCTTATGATGAAGTTGCCGGTATCATGATAGTGCTGAGCCCCCTGTAACTGCAATGTTCTGTCGGTAGCGTTCATTGTTAAAAAAAGACTCATCAAAATTATTTCTACAATCAAAATATAATTAGCATCACTACGTGGCCAGCCGTTTAAATCTTTGCTGATAAAACGTTTCAGTTTTAGTACGTTTCGTCTTGCTAAAAATACTACGCAAACGGCTATTACACCCACTGCTAATATTTCAAAAAAATTAATCAGGAAAGTGTAGAGCCCGCCGGTAGCAGGAAGAAATAAACGGTGTGTGCCGAGCAGGCCATCCAACACAATTTCCAGCACTTCTATATTAATGATGATGAAACCTGCATAAATAACAAAATGCATCAGGGCAACGGGAATATTTTTAAACATCTTCTTTTGCCCCAATGCCAGCAGCAGCAGGTTGCTCCAGCGCTGGGGCTTATTGTCAGTAAAATCTTCTTTTCTGCCCAAAAAAATATTGCGGCGTATTTGTACAATGTTTTTTGAAAACAGCCAGATGGCTACAACAAAAATGGCTAAAAAAACAATTTGAGGAAGCAATTGCATAATTATTTTTTAATTGGGCTAAGTTAATTATTTCCTTGTGTTTAATTGTTAGATTGTTGAATAGTTGGTAATTTTCAACCTTCATAAAAAGAACATGGATACTACAACAAAATATCTCTTATCAAAAGAAGCAGCAGAAAAAAAACTTGTGCGCATGGCGCTTGAAGTTGCAGAACGCAATTATGGGGAGCAGCAACTGGTGTTAGTTGGCATAAAAGAAAGCGGCAGCTTAATTGCAGATAAAATAGCCGCACATTTAAAAGAAAATTTTAGCGGTGAAGTAATTATTGTTTCGCTGTTGATAGATAAAAAAATGCCTGGCGCCATTACGCTGCAGCCTGCAATTGATGTTAGTAATAAGGTAGTTTTACTGATTGATGATGTGGCAAACAGTGGAAGGGTAATGTTGTATGCGCTTCAACCCCTGTTGCAACAGTTTCCCAGAAAAATACAAACATTGGCGCTGGTAGAGCGTACCCACAAATCATTTCCCATCGCATTAGACTATGTGGGCGTTTCCTTCTCAACTACCTTGAATGAACATATTTCTGTAGAAGTAGAAAACGGGCAAATATTGGGCGCCTGTTTGCTGCCATAAACCATTTCAGGTCGTTTTGTTAAGTATGATTTTTTTTAGTCCGGCGCCTGGCAGCGTTTAAAGCTAGGCCTGCAATATTTTTAAAAACTAAAGCCAGGCTTATCTATCCGTGTATTTATTTTTGCAACTCCAATTAGTTGGTCGGCCTGATCGGTAAAAGACTTGTAATACACCAATATGGTATAACTGTTTTCTGTTTCCCAATAGTTGCCCTCCAGGTCTGTTTTTTGTGATGGATTGTCTATATCAACCAGCGAATAACCATAATTGTAATAACCCTGTTTTAAATACTGCGTGCCCTCGTAGTAGCCTTTCTCTTCATTAAATACCATTTTGTTTTTTTCGTTTAGCTGGTAGTCGGTTAAGTCCCCGGTTAAATACAATTCTTTGTTGCGATAGGGGGTTTGGGATGGGGTCACATAATTAAAATGAACCAAGGCATAATCACCCTGCCAGTATGGATTGATGGTTTCGTATGTAGTAACCAGGTAGCCACCATTTACATCCTGGTAGTAAACATATCGCTGTGCATTGCGGTCAATATCGGGCTTTACAAAAATGTCTGTAGTGGTCTTGGTATTTTCTGCTTTTAATACCCGTTCGCTCAACAGTCTAAAGCTGCGTAAATCGAGCCAGCGCCATTCTTTACCACCCGGAAAAACGAAATTACTTTCACTGTTAAATTCCAGCGTATTACCCCTCACAAATGTTGGTTGATTGCTGCCGATCGCATTGTCCCACCGATAATTTTGCAGCACCCGTACTTTAATCTGCTGGCTGGCATTAAAAGAATTAAGCGCATCGATGTTTACGGTGAATTTTATTCGTTGATGTGTATTAAAATATTGCGGAGTAAAAGGTTGTATCATTTGTGCACTCACGCTGGCTTTAGGATCCAGTACCAGCAGGCCTTTGGTAAAAATTGTTTTGGAAGTATCCCCATCCAGAAAAACTTTCAGCAGGTAGTTACCACTCCTGGTTGGTAACGAATTTGCCTCGGGCAATACCGCCTGGTAATGTATGTACCGGGTAAAGGCAAGAGAAGAAAAACGGTAATTGGAAATACGCTGTTGCGTAAATCCTTTAATGTAATCGAATGTGCTGACGTTTACCGGTTGCCAATTATAATCACACAACTGGTAAGTATAATAATAGCTTTTAACCCTGGTGTCTACATCGTCAAAATGGAGTTCCATTCTATCGCCGCTGTTAAGTTTATAAACGGGCATTGTTTGTTGGTCGCCCGCCATGTGTAAGCGTGCCGAATGAATGTTAGCTGCATATATTTTGTTAGGGTTGGGTTGCGCTTTTATTGTTTGAAGGGTGCAGAAAAAAGCGATAACAAAATGGATTTTCAGGAAATACCTCATGTAAAGTTTAATTATTTTACTTTTGGAAAGATACCAAAAATTATCCCGTTTGAATATTGCAGCTTTTATCGCCAGGCGCATTGCCTTTAACAGTGAAAAAACTTTCTCCCGTTTTATTATCAGGCTGGCTACAGTTGCCACTGCAATAAGTGTAGCAGTGATGATTGTTGCCATCA
>JANPNY010000301.1:0-5064 GCA_031427745.1 Chitinophagaceae bacterium
TTAGAGCAGCTATTGTTTAATGAAAATGATGTAGTGCCCATTGGCGCTGTAATTGCAAGGATACGGGTAGGTTCCGAAAGTGCTGTCACCATTGCTGCACCTGCGCCTGCACCGGTAGTAGTGGCACATGAAGAAGCCAAAGTGGTGGAGCATATTCCTTACCAACCTTCAGCAACTGCACCTGCCACAACAGGCAATACCAACAATGTAAAATTTTACTCCCCGCTGGTGATAAATATTGCACAGCAGGAAGGAATCAGCATGGCCGAACTGGAAAATATCTCCGGCACCGGACAAGATGGACGTGTGAGCAAGCGGGATATCCTGGCATATTTAGCTGCAGGAAGAAGCATTTCCAGTCACACGGTTATTGCCAGTCAGTCGATTGCCACGCCAGTGGTTGCACCGGTAGTTATTAGCCAGCAGCAGCCTGCTGCCACTAACAACCAGGTAGCAACACAACCTGCTACCAGCACACAGGTTGCTGTGCCGCAAACGTATACCGGTAATGTAGAAGTGATAGAAATGGACCGCATGCGCAAGCTCATTGCCAAACACATGGTGGATAGCAAACATACCAGCCCGCATGTTACCAGCTTTGCAGAATGCGATGTAACCAACCTTGTTTTGTGGAGAGAAAAAGTGAAGAAAGATTTTGAAAACCGGGAAGGCGAAAAAATAACCTACACACCCATATTTATTGAAGCCATCGTAAAATGCATTAAAAAATACCCGATGTTAAGCAGCTCGGTTGATGGCGACAGAATCATTATAAAAAAGGATCTAAATATTGGTATGGCCACTGCCCTGCCCACCGGCAATTTGATTGTTCCGGTTATAAAAAATGCAGATCAGCTGAATTTATCAGGGCTTACCAAAAAGGTGAATGCCCTGGCAAATGCAGCCCGTACCGGTAAATTAAAACCCGATGACACCACCGGCGGCACTTTTACTTTTACCAACGTAGGCACTTTTGGAAGCATTATGGGAACTCCCATCATCAACCAGCCACAGGTTGCAATAATGGCCGTGGGTGCAATAAAGAAAAGACCAATGGTTTTAGAAACGCCGCAAGGCGATTGCATTGCAATCCGCCACATGATGTACATTTCCATGAGTTACGATCACCGGATTATTGATGGTGGCTTAGGCGCTACTTTCTTAAATGCAGTATCCAAAGAGCTGGAGAATTTTGACAGCAGCAGAACGATTTAATAAGATAAAAAGCGCTCCATTCCCGGAGCGCTTTTTTGTTACTGTTCAGTTGATATAAATTACGGAGCTAATCTTTCAATCTTCCATTCACCGGGTGTTGGTTGAGAATACAAAATCCTGTCGTGCATACGGCTTGGGCGGCCTTGCCAAAATTCAATACGGGATGGCTTTACCCTGTATCCTCCCCAATGCGGTGGCTTAGGTATCTTGCCATGTTTAAAGCGCTCTGCATAATAATCAAAAGTTTCCTTTAAGAATGCCTTGCCGGCTACTACCATGCTTTGAGGAGAGGCCCAGGCGCCAAGTTTGCTTCCTTCAGGGCGGCTGTCAAAATAGTCCAGACTTTCCTTCGCTGATATCTTTTCAGCAATACCATTAATACGAACCTGTCTTTCTAATTCTTTCCAAAAAAATAAAATACAGCATTGGGAATTATGTGTTAGCTGTTCGCTTTTTGCACTGTTGTAGTTGGTAAAAAATACAAAACCTTCTTCATCATAAGCTTTCAGCAATACCGTTCTTGCATCTACCATTCCATCGATGCCGGTAGTGGCTAAGGTCATGGCATTCAATTCCAATATTTCTGCTGCTGCTGCCTCGTTCCACCATTTGGCAAATTGCTGGATCGGCGATGCCGCAACATCTTCTTCATTAAGGTGTAGCTTGGAATAATCTTTGCGTATTTGGGATAACTCTTCGGGGCTCATATTTGTACTATTGTTTGGTAGCAAAGGTAACTGAATGTAACACTATCGGATTTCTCTGTTGCACTGTTTAAATACAGTTTTGTGCTGATAAGGTTCAAAAATGTAGCTGAAACAGGATATAAAAGTTATAATCATTCTAAAGTTTTGACTCATCTAATTTTAATTTTTTAAAAAGACGTAGTTTTAAAAAAATACACATCAATACTTTTACATAAAACAGCATCGAGCTATCTAAAGTATTACAAAAGCGTTGAATAGATTAGATGTATCGATCGAAAAATAACAGTGTGAAAAAATTATACTTCAGCACCTTACTATTTACTTTACTACTGCTTGGCTCTTGTAAATTATTTGCCAATAACTATTATGTATCAAATGTTGGCAACGATGCTGCAACAGGCAAAAGCAGCCGTGCACCCTGGGCCACTTTATACAAAGTAGCCAGTTTCCCTTTTTTACCCGGCGACACTGTCTTTTTTAACCGGGGTGATGTGTTTAGGGGAGCCTTAGCAATTTTAGCCAAAAGCGGTAACCCGGACAAACCCATTGTTTTTGATGCATATGGCACCGGCCCTTTACCATTAATTTTGGGAAGTAAAAATGTAAGCTCAACAACCGAATGGACTTTGCATTCCCCTTCAATTTATAAAACAACTAACACAATAGGCATTAACAGGCGTGTAATGGATGTAAGCCAAATGGTATTTAATAATGAGAAAAACTTTGGTGTTAAGCGAAATAGTTTTGACGAATTGGTTAACCAGGGCGATTTCTTTTTATCGCCATTTACAGACACACTGTATTGTTTTTCAAAAAAGAATCCAGGCAGTATGTATGCTTCAATAGAGGTTGGCGGCGTATACAGCGAAGATGTTATCTCTGTCAGATCTAGCCGGTTTATCAGTATCAGGAACCTGGATGTTAGGTATAGCGGTAACAACGGGATTATAATAAGAAACTGTAGCAATATATTGGTGGAAAACTGTAAGGTAAGCTGGTGCGGTGGTTGGTGGTATAGTTACAAAACGCCCCGGGTTGGCCCCGGCAGAATGGGAAATGGCATTCAGATGTGGTTAGCGGACTCAAACATCACTATCCGTAATAACAGGATTGATCAAATATATGATGCAGGAATTTCGCCGCAGGGCACCGGAGAATATACACAGATAAATATTTTGATGTATGGCAACGAAATAAGCAACTGTTATTATTCTTATGAAATTTTCTTAAAGTCACCAGGCACATTTACAAATATTCAGTTCGTAAATAATACCTGCGTTAATGCAGGCTTTCAATGGAGTCAGCATCAGCGCCCGGATAGTTTGTATGCAGAGCACATCAGGCAAGCCACCAACACCGGAAATATAACAGGCTGCAGCATAAGAAATAATATTTTTAGTGGTAGCCTTATAAGACACTGCCAGGTAAATGTTACAAAAGGCTTTGTGATTGATTATAACCTCATTTACAATACGCCTTCTTTTTATTTTAATGGAAAAGCTCAAGCTACCTTTTCTGAATGGAAGCAAGCAAGCAGCCACGATGCCCATAGTATTTACAGCGACCCGCTTTTTGTTGCTGCTGATGATTACCGGTTACAAGTGGAAAGCCCCGCCATTGGCAGTGGTACAGATGTTGGTTTTGGTTCAAGCCCTAACATCGGTGCCTATGCTGGCGAGGGCATTACGGCATCTTCTAAAAAAAGGAAATAAAACGATGGTTGTGGCTTGATGGCATGGTAAATTATCCTGCCTTGTGGAAGATCGCTACACATATTGCATAGATTTTGGGTTGTTGAATAAAAGGAAGGCAATCGCAATTGGCAGGAATGGTAAAATTCTTTCCAACAACAAGGAGATGGTAAATCTTATGTTAATGAAACAGTAAGAGAGTATATTTCGATGATTAAAATATCTGAAAAAGTTACTGGCTATTTATTATTTATAAAGAAATCACCGCTTGTCATTTCATCAGCTAGATTCTGAATAGTCTTGGTATTAAACAAACGTATGAGTTGTAATTTTATAGTTTGATAATCTGCATGCAGGGGGCATGGTTTGGCTTCGGAACATTTTTTTAACCCGAGTACACATTTGCCAAATACTTCTTCTTCTTCCATGGCTTCCAGTATGGCACGCACGGGCAATTGTTTGGCTGCTGCCGTCATGTAAAAACCACCATTGGGGCCTCTTGCGGAGCTAACAATTTTGTTACCGGTAGTTAGCAACTGAAGAATTTTTGCAGTAAATGATTTTGGAGAATGAATACCTTTCGCAATGGCGGTAAGGCCCAACTTATTTTCTTCACTTGCCTTTTGAGCAATTAAAATAGTTGCCCTCAGTGCATACTCCGTAGCTTTCGAAAACATCGGTACAATATTGAAAATGGTGAAAAATAATCCGGTTGCAAAATAGGTATAAAATGAGTAGATCGGTGATGCATGCACTGGAAGCTTTTAAAAACAGCAGCATTGTATCTCTATCTCATAGCTGTACAATACTGCTGCATGGTTTTTTAGGAGGATAGAAGTAAAAAAGGTACGCTGATACGGATTTAAAACGGGCGGTTTTGTTGTTGACTATAATTGGCTACTAAATAGCTTTACTAAATACAGGGTTACTGGCATGGACACCTTCTCTCAATAAATTTAAATCGAATGCGCTGCAAATATTCCTTGTAAAATTAAGACCGGTGGTAGTTACAAGCAGGCCGTCTGCAGTGATACGCAGCAAACCATCTGCTTCCATTTTCTTAAATTCTGGAAAACATAATTGCTGTAGTGTCTCCATATCCTCAGCTCTAAAAATAGTAGCGCCTCTGCAACTGATATCGAGTATATAATTACGAAAGGCTACATCCTCTTCGGTTAAAAAGTAACCTCTGAAAACTGCCAGTTCATTGGCGTTAATGGCAGCCGTATAATTGTGCAATGTCTTTTCATTTTGTGCAAATGCAATGCCTGCATCACTGATACTGGAAACGCCTAATCCAATAATCATAGATGTATGTTGGGTGGTATAACCCATAAAGTTGCGATGAAGATTTCCTTCCTGCTGTACTTTATATAAATCGTCTGATGGCAGGGCAAAATGATCCATCCCAATGTTGACATATCCATGTTCTGTAAACAATTCTTTACCTA
>JANPNY010000302.1:0-3335 GCA_031427745.1 Chitinophagaceae bacterium
ACGAAGAAAATACCGGCGAATATATACGCCCTATTTGCTTGATACAAGTTGAAAGAACAGGCAAAGACCAACGAGGTTCTGATTTTATTCATGCCGAAGATGCCAAAGAATATTTGATAAAGCAATGCAATGTTCCTGAAACTCATATTGCAATCAAGTGCAGTGAGAAAGACGATATTGAAGGCATAGACCTGTTCTCAAAGAGTTGTGACATTCGTTACATCATTACCAAACAAGCATTGCAGGAAGGTTGGGATTGTTCATTTGCTTACATTCTTACTATTTTAACCAATCCGGGTTCTGCCACAGGAATTACACAGTTAGTCGGCAGAATTTTAAGGCAACCAAAAGCAATTAAAACCAAAGTCAAAGAATTAGACGAGTGCTATATTTTCACTTTTAAACCCAATGCAAGTACATTGGTAAGAGAAATTAAAAACGGTTTGGAAGATGAAGGTTTAGGCGACATTGCAGGACGATTAGTAAATGATGAAGGGGGCGAAGGAATAGACAATGTAAAAGACAGAGAAATACAATACCGTCCGGGCTTTAAAAAGTTTGAAGGCAAAATTTACTTACCAAAGTTTGTAATACAGGAAAAAGATAGCTGGCGGGATTTGATTTTTGAAGTAGATATATTAAGTGAAATTGACTGGACAAAAATTGATATTTCGGAAATAGCCGACAGAACTTTGACCGACAAAAAAAGCAAAGAACAGGAATTGACTTTAGGTTTGAGCAAAGAAGAAAAGGAGTTATTACAAGAAACTGGAAGATTGGAAACAAAAGGAACTTTAGAAATAGACGAGGCATTTTTAGCAAGACAAATTTCAGAAATTGTTCCTAACCCGTGGATATGTTACAACTTAGGCGACAAAGCCATTGAACTACTTTCAAAAAAGTATGACAGAAAAACCATTGCTTCCAATTTCGTTTTCATTATTGAAGAACTGAAAAAGATTTTAGAGAAGCAGAAAAATTTATTTGCTGAAAGTGTCTTTAAAAAACTGGTTAACAAAAAGCAATTGCATTTCTTTTTAATCAGCGACAAAGGCGGCTTTGTTTTGCCATCAAGGATAAAAGTAAAAAGCAACAAACAACTTATCCGTAATGACAATACGCCTATTCAAAAATCTTTGTTTGACTATGTGCCGGAAGAAAATATCAATGAATTGGAGAAATCCGTTGCCATCTACTTAGACGAGCAGGAAAAATTATTGTGGTGGTATCGCAACATGAGCAGACAGGATTATCACATACAAGGATGGAAGAAGAATAAAATTTATCCTGACTTTGTTGCTGCCAATAAAAGCAAGACAAAGCAAGAAGATTACGACACTGTTTTTGTTTTGGAAACAAAAGGTATTCACTTAAAAAACGAGGACTCAAAATACAAACAGGACGTTTTTACTTTATGCAACGAGTTAGGTGCAAAGAAAGCATGGAAAGAATTATTTGACGAGTTCCCCGACCATGACTTTGAATTTCAGGTTGTGTTTGAGGACGAGTGGAAGAACAAAATAAATGCGATGATGCAGTAATTGTTAAATGTCTTGTAACATCTGTTATACTTCACTTTTTTTTGTTCATTATTACAGGTGCTGCTCATTGCTTAATAAAGTTATATCGTACAAGAGTGCGACGCCAATGAAGCATCATAGTAGCACAACTGCCGGGTACAAAAAAATAAAAATGTTTCTAATTTGAAAGGGCAACGTATTCGCTGCGGTTGTAGGTTTCATTATCTTTCTTCCAAAGGGCAAGCAAAAGGGTTTTTATGCTTTCCTTTTTTTCTGTATCTAAAGTGTCTCCTTCGCCAATATAAAACGGATTGAACTTGATTGGTTTGGTTTCGGAGTAAGTGAAATAGTAGCCACCCACCATGTCGCACAAACCTTTGTAGGAATGACCGACATCTACCAGTACAATATGTGTGCCTTTTTCGTAGTAGTTTCTCACCATGTGATTTGTAAAGAAAGATTTTCCACTGCCAGATGGCCCCAGGATAAATTTGTTGCGGTTGGTGCAGATGCCCTTTTCCATCGGCTCATCTGAAATATCAACATGAACCGGCTTGCCACTTAGCCTGTCACCCAAACGGATTCCAATTGGGCTTACAGAAGAACGGTAGTTGGTTTCCAGATTAAAAAAGCAGCAAGCCTGTGGCGAGTGCATTATCACCCATTGCTGTGTTATTTGCGCCTGCGGTATTAGCTAAAAGTGCTTCATACCCTATAGCCGTGTTATAGTTACCGGTAGTTAAAGGATTTAATGCATTTACACCAAAGGAGGTATTGATTCCAGATAAAAGCCCTGCCCTTACATTTGCTCTTTTAAAAACTACATCACTATGATCGGTAGTCCCAATAAAATTAACAGTAGGGTTAGTGCTGCCATTTCCATTGAGGCTCCAGTATTTATTTTGCTCCATACCTTTCCAGGTGGCAGCAGTATTATCCCAATAATAAAAACCTGGTTGATTGGCTCCGGACGCAGTGGTCAAAAAAATCATCATCCCGTTTTGCTCAAAACCAGGGTTCGTTGCCGGAAAAGTATTAACCCTCGGAATAAGTAATCCATCCCTGTTGGTTGGGGTTGAAATATTTGATGCTGCAATATCTAATGCTGCTTTTGGGGCTGTTGTGCCAATGCCCACATTTTGTGCTTGTATAAAACAAGGGGAAAATAATAAACCAAAAAGATACAATTGCTTTTTCATGTTGTTTAATTTTAATGATGAGCGTGAATAATTAAATACACTATTATCGAAATAACAATTAAAATTTTCTAACGGCACTAACAGCAGTATTTACTCCCTTAGGACTGCTTGGGGCAAGGGTGTAGTAACCTCTAATATAAGCGTAGGTTTGGTCATCCTCAGTAGAACTCCAATACGATGATGTGTTGAACCCAAAGCCGTTTGCAGGTCCTACAATTGTATTTACTATATGTGCAGCAATAAAGCATTGGTATAATTCCCAGGCAGCAGGCAGGTACCAGTCGGTAAATCCTCCAGATGAAAAGTCATTACATAATTTTGCAGCACTATTGATATGCCCTGGCTGTGCAATGATTGCTGTAGTATTTGCCTGGCCATCATAAGCGTTTGTGCCAACTGCCGGTGCGGTTACATTACTCCAGGCCGCCCCTGTACTTAAATTTGTTAATGATGCAATCAAACCATGCTCAACCCCGGCTATTTTCCAAACTGCTACAATAATACCACCTCCAAAAAGTTCGCCTGCATAATGGGTGAGACCAGGAGTTACCCAGGTGGGATTCGATGTTCCATTTGAAGTAAGCACCTGCCCTGTTGTTCCAGGAATTCCATTAAC
>JANPNY010000303.1:0-1626 GCA_031427745.1 Chitinophagaceae bacterium
TTGTTGCCAACTGTAAATTTGAAAGCAAATTTACTTAACAAAAACTACAATGTATTTAAAGGCATTGCTGTGCCTGATTATTTTCAAAACAATAATAAGTTTGGAGTGGACATTGGGATTCCATTAAGGTTAAGTGAAGGAAGGGGTGGTTATAAGCTTGCCAAATTAAAAATTCTGGAAACTAATTATGCCCTTTCGCTACAACAGCAGGAAATAGAAAACAAGGTAAAATATTATTACAATGAATTGATTGGTTTGCGCCAGCAGGTAAAAATTTACAATGCTGCTTATCTCAATTACCAAACACTGTTCCGGGGAGAAGATGTTCGCTTTAAGGCCGGCGAAAGCAGTCTTTTTTTACTGAATAGCCGGGAGAATAAAGTGCTGGAAGCATTGCAAAAATTAATAGAACTTAAAACTAAGTTTTTTAAATCTCAGGCAGCAGTGCAATGGGCAGCAGGGCAGTTGAGATAAATTTTAAGGTATAAATAAGATCACCTTTAATGCATAGCTGATAAATAATAAAAAAAAGTAAAATAAATTGAAAGTCGTATCAATTTATTTTCTATCTTAACACCACGATTCAGACTTTTAAAGGCCAACTGTTACCTGAAGCTCACTCATTATTTTTCTACCCCTTACAAACTACCCGTTTATTAAATCCTTTATTCTTTGTACAATCCCTTGTGGCATACAAATGCTGCCTGCAATTTTTTTCGTACCACTATATCCATTTATAAAAAATTTAAAAACAAGTGTATGAAAAAGTTATCCCTTCTTATTGCAGTAGTAACAATTGTAAGCAATGCCGCCTTTGCTAAAATATGGCGGGTAAACAATAACACCGGCGTAAATGCCAATTTTACCACCTTGCAGGCTGCCCATGATGGGGCTGCTTCCGGCGATACCGTTTATCTGGAAAGTTCCGCTACAAATTATGGCGGCTTAACGTGTTCTAAAAAACTTATTATAATTGGAACAGGATATTTACTCGATCAAAACCAGGGTTTGCAGGCTTTCACTTTGCCGTCTCAGGTACAGGGGATTACTTTAAACAGTGGCTCATCAGGAACTATTATAGACGGCATTTTTATAATTAATAGCACTTCAATAACTATCAACAGTTTAAGTGATATAATAATTAGAAGATGCTATTTTGCCTACAGTGGCGGGCAGAGTATCGTAGATTATTATACCGGTAATATAGCAATTAACGGAGTAGGCAGCAATATTTTTATAACGCAAAATTTTGATGTAAAAATTTCTAACAATGGAACCTATACAGGAATTTTAATATCAAATAACTATTTAGCTGCAAATGGCTATGGTGGCGATGCGGCCACTGAAACGTGCATTCAACTCCATCCCAATACGGTCGCAATTATAAAAAATAACATCTTACGGAGGGGAGTACTTTCTGCATTTAACAGCAATATCTCAAACAATATTATGTACAGTGGCACAATAACGGGTTCAGGAAATTTGATCGCCAACAATATTGGCAATGGCACACAGTTCGGTACTACAGATGGCAATAAATCAAATGTGGATATGACAACCGTTTTTAATTTTACTGGCAGTTCCGATGCTGCGTGGAAATTGAAGGCAGGCTCCCCAGCCATCGGT
>JANPNY010000304.1:0-2233 GCA_031427745.1 Chitinophagaceae bacterium
AAGCAATACATCAAAAAAAACAAACACACTAAGGATATTCCTATCTACTACCCTAACCAGCCGCCGGTTTACAACCTGCAGCAGATAGAGAAAACGCTACCACACCGTTTCCCGTTTTTATTTGTTGATAAAATCATCGAACTATCCGACAAGCACATCGTTGGCATTAAAAATGTAACATTCAACGAATTCTTTTTTCAGGGACATTTTCCCGGAAATCCCGTTATGCCGGGCGTATTGCAGATAGAAGCGCTTGCTCAAACAGGCGGTCTGCTTTGCATAAATGCAATGCCCGAAGGCCAGTATGACACCTATTTTTTAAAAATTGATAATTGCAAGTTTAAACAAAAGGTAATTCCCGGCGATACCATGATTTTAAAGATGGAATTAATTGAACCCATCCGGCGTGGTATATGTGTTATGAGAGGCAGTGTTTTTGTAGGTAACAAACTTTGTACAGAGGGAGATTTAACAGCCCAACTGGTAAGAAGAAATGCACCTAACCCTTAAAGGGAGATTTTTAAACATATATTTGAAAAGCTTTTTTAACTAAACTAAAAATCCTTTAAAGGTCCAGGGCAAATGATTCATCCACATACGTACATACATCCAAATGCAAAGCTTGCTACCAATGTAAAAGTTGATCCCTTTAGTGTAATTCATCAAAACGTTGAAATAGGCGAGGGAACCTGGATAGGCAGCAATGTTACCATTATGGAAGGGGCAAGAATAGGAAAGAATTGCCGTATTTTTCCAGGTGCAGTAATAGCCGCTATACCCCAGGATTTAAAGTTTGAAGGAGAAGATACTACCGTAGAAATTGGGGATAACACAACTATTCGTGAGTTTGTAACCATTAACCGGGGCAGCAAAGACAGGTGGACTACCAAGGTAGGCAACAACTGTTTGCTGATGGCCTATTGCCATATTGCCCATGATTGCATTGTTGGCAACAATTGTATACTTAGCAACAATACCCAAATGGCCGGGCACGTGGTATTGGGCGATTATTCCATACTGGGTGGTATGTGTGCAGTTCACCAGTTTGTGCAAATTGGTCAGCATACTTTTGTAAGTGGCGGTTCATTGGTAAGTAAAGATGTTCCTCCTTATATTAAAGCTGGCCGCACGCCGTTAAGTTATGCCGGTGTAAACTCAGTAGGGCTTAAACGTCGTGGCTTTTCGTTGGACAGAATTAACCAGATTTTGGATATCTACCGTATTATTTATAACAAATCGATGAACACTTCACAGGCATTAAACTTTATTGAAGAGGAGTTACCTGCAACAGATGAAAGAGATGAAATTGTTACATTCATCAGGGAAAGTGGAAGGGGAATAATAAAAAGGTTTACAAAAGGCAGCAATGAAGATGAGTAACCCCCATCTGCCAACGGGCTAAGGAAATAGCGCAAATGCAAATTACACTAACCAATACCGGCAAGCGATTTAACAGGGAATGGATTTTCCGTGGCGTGAATTTTGAATTTGCTGCAAAACAAAAATATGCCATCACCGGCTCCAATGGTTCCGGTAAATCTACCTTGTTACAGGTAATAGCCGGCTCGCTTACACACAATGAGGGAACGGTAACTTTTCATGAAGGTCAACTACAGGCCAGCAACGATCAATCTTCAGTTGCTAATTTTCAACACATCTCTTTGGCTGCACCCTACCTCGATTTAATTGAGGAAATGACCGCAACAGAATTCCTGTCTTTTCATCAATCTTTTAAGCCATTAGCCATCACCATACCCGAGGCATTGCAAATAGTGCAATTAGAAAAGTCGGCCAACAAACAGGTGCGGTATTTCAGCAGCGGCATGAAACAACGCCTGAAACTTGCGCAGGCTTTCTTTTGCAAAAGCCCGGTGTTATTATTAGATGAACCCACCACCAATCTAGATTCGGATGGCGTTGCATTGTACCATACGCTGATAAAAAATTTCACCCAGGAAAAACTGGTCATCATAAGCAGCAACGATCAGCAGGAGTATAATTTTTGTGAGGAAGTAATTGCAATTGGGGATTATAAGACAAGTTAAAATGTATGATGTATGATTTAAGATGTCTGATATTAATGCAGCCTCTTGTCTTTATCGCAGGTATTGTATGAAAGATATTTACAGATTTGAATATGGTTGTGATACCTTCCAGTAACGCCTAGCTTGTTTGCCGTCTTGCAACTCCACCGGCGCTAACAAAATCAGACATCCTACATCCTACATCCTAC
>JANPNY010000305.1:0-13720 GCA_031427745.1 Chitinophagaceae bacterium
ATTGGGGCGAACTGGATTATTTAATAATTGATCTGCCGCCAGGCACCGGCGATATTCATTTAACCATCGTGCAAACGGTACCTGTAACCGGTGTTATTGTGGTAACTACGCCGCAATTAATTGCATTGGCTGATGCTAAAAAAGGTATTGCCATGTTTGGACAAGCCCAACTAAAAGTACCGGTAATAGGGCTGGTGGAGAACATGAGTTATTTTACTCCGGAAGAGTTGCCCAATAACAAATATTACCTTTTTGGAAAAGATGGCGGAAAAAATTTAGCGGAGGAATTTGATATTCCATTCCTTGGACAAATACCGATTGTACAAAGTATTCGGGAAGGGGGAGACAGGGGCATTCCTGCCATGGTAAGTGATGATGAAATTTCTAAAAAAGCCTTCATGGAATTTACTGCCAATGCGGTGAGGGGTATTGCCATGCGCAACGCCAATCTTGCACCAACCGAAATACAGCAAATCACTCAATTCGCATAAAAGCTAATTGTAATTTTTTTGAGACCGGCTTTTGAATAAAAATTTAACATCGTTGTGTCACTCACTTGTACGGCATATTATAAATCAGCAATGCAATCGATAGTTTGTAAGCACATATTACTTTTTGCTGCAGCATCTTTAATTATATCCTGCTCAACAACAAAAAAGTCAGCAGCTGTGAATGATAAATACTCAACTTCCGACCAGGGCGCTCATATTTTTGATAAACAAGGGCATCGTGGTTGCCGCGGCCTGATGCCGGAGAATAGCATCCCCGCTATG
This sequence comes from Chitinophagaceae bacterium, assembly GCA_031427745.1. GTDB lineage: Bacteria > Bacteroidota > Bacteroidia > Chitinophagales > Chitinophagaceae > Ferruginibacter. The sequence continues at coordinate 774 of JANPNY010000305.1, forward strand.
TTACATGCTATTGACTTAGGTGTTACTACCCTTGAAATGGATATTGTGTTTACAAAAGACGGCGTAGCCATATTATCTCACGAACCATTTTTTAATCATGAAATAACTACTAAACCGGATGGCAGTTTTATAGCGGAAAAGGAGGAGCGCCAATACAATATTTATCAAATGAGTTTTAAGGAATCCCAACATTATGATGTTGGTTTAAAACCGCATCCAAGATTTCCGCAACAAAAAAAATTAGCTATTTCCAAACCAGCACTCGCCGATTTAATTGACCGTGTTGAAAATTATATTGCAGTAAAAAAACTCCCCGCCATCTTCTATAATATTGAAACCAAAACACAACCTGCAACTGATAATTTGTATCATCCTGCACCCGCAGTATTTGTAGACAGGTTGATGCAGGTGATCAATGCAAAAGGTATTGCAGACAGGGTTATAATACAATCATTCGATTTAAGGACCTTGCAATATCTGCATCAAAAATATCCTGTAATGCAAACAGCAATGCTGATAGAAAATTATGATAAACGTGGATTAAAAGCGCATTTAAAAGCACTGGGATTTACACCGACAATCTATAGTCCTGCGGTGGAATTGGTAAATGAAGAATTGGTAAAAAATTGCCACCAGCAAAACATCCGAATTATTCCGTGGACGGTGAATGATGCAAAGAAAATAGATTCATTAATAGCAATGGGAGTAGATGGTATTATTTCTGATTATCCCAATCTTTTTTAAATTGAAAAAAAGAAACGTTGAATCTATTTCACCGCCTGTTGTGCGATTTTACCTGAGCTACCCAATATGCATTGCACCAATAAACTCAACATAATTACTAACAGAGCGCCGATAACATTCAACCATAAAAATGATACCATATCCAAATTGTATATAACAATTATCAAAACCTGCGAAATGATACTTCCTATAAAAACAGCATTGCCGTTAATATATTTTATCCAGAATGCCACCAGGAAAATGCCGAGTATTACACCATAAAACAACGAACCTAAAATATTAACTGCCTCAATTAAACTGTTGCCAATGTTTTGCGCAAACATCGCAACAAAAATGGAGAATAAACCCCAGCCCAATGTGTACCACCGGGAGATGCTGTAATCTTTTTCTTCGGTACAGTTTTTATTAATAAACTTTTTATGAAAGTCAACTACGGTGCAGGATGCCAGCGCATTCAATGCAGCAGCAATACTACCCCAGGATGCTAAAAATATCATGGCTATCAACAAACCTACAAGCCCTTTAGGCAGATTGTCAACTACAAAACGAAGGAAAATATAGTTGGTATCATTGGCATCCTCACCCGGGATAGCTTTCTTTATTACAGATTTATATTGAGCACGTATTTCATTTTGCCCAATAATATTTTGATTGGCTGTTGCTAAACTATATTGTTGTTCTAATGCAACCAATGAATCTTTGTAAGTCGTTTTTTTTGCTGTAATTACTTTCGATTTATCAAAATAAACGGGTGCTTTGTGGTACTGGTAAAAAGAAAAAACCAATACGCCTACCAGCAAAATTAAAAACTGCATGGGTACTTTAATCAACCCATTCATCAGTAAACCAATCTTACTTCCTTTATCATCCCTTGCTGTAAGATAGCGCCCTACCTGGCTTTGATCGGTTCCAAAATAACTGAGTGCCAAAAAGAAACCACCAATTACGCCACTCCACATGTTGTATTTATCCTTCCAATCAAAATGATTGTCTTTCATTCCATTGGTAATGATATTCATTTTTCCCTTTTGCCCGGCAGATTTTAAAGCCTCTGTAAAACCCATGCCCTCGGGCAACAAATGCACTACCATATAACCGGCCAAAAACATCCCTGCAATAATGATGATCAATTGAAGTTGCTGTGTATATGCAACGGCTTTGGCGCCACCACTCATTGTATAAATTATCAGTAAACCTCCCATTACTAAATTGGTATAATAAATATTCCAGCCAAGCAACGAGCTTAAAATAATAGAAGGCGCATAGATGCTGATGCCCGTACTAAGGCCTCTTGAGATCAGGAAAAGCGCCGAAGTAAAAGTTCTTGTCTTCACGTCGAAACGGTTCTCTAAAAATTCGTAGGCTGTGTACACTTTTAGCTTTCTAAAAACGGGTACAAAAAAAATGCAGATAACAATCATTGCAAGGGGCAGTCCAAAATAATATTGTACAAAACGCATTCCATCGGTGTAAGCCTGTCCCGGGGCACTTAAAAAAGTAATGGCACTAGCTTGCGTACCCATTATGCTCAGCAACACTAAATACCAGGGCATGGTATTATTACCCAGAAAATATCCATCCAGGTTTTTGGTATGTTTACTTTTATAAACACCATAAATAATGATGCTGCAAAGTGTGCCAATTAATATGATCCAGTCGATGCTGCTCATAGAAGCCCCCAAATGGTAAAGGGTAGTTTGGTGTAAGATATTATGGAGAGTTCGTTATTATTCATAGCAGCGAATTATTGAAAATATATTGTTATCAGATAATATAGCACAACCTGTATCAATAAAAATACAGCGACCCCGATATACCATTTTCTCCAGTAAGATTTTGAGTTTTCTTTTTCCATATTAATAAAAGAGGTTCAAATCTATCGTACGTTTTTCTTGCTAACAGGTTGACTGCTCTTTAATGGTACCTGCTTAAAAGTCTCCCCTGCGGGGAGATTTAGAGGGGCTAGTAAATTGGCAAACAACCTGTAAGCACCCGGCACTCCGGCCGGTAATTCCCGAAAAAATACCAGGCCTGTATAAACAAATTTCCCTTTACCATAATTTGCAATTACCAGGCTGCCGTCTTGTTCGTCTTTTTCGCCCGGATCCTTCATACTAAAGATACGCTGGTAACTGCTATCGATTTTTTCTGCATGATAAATACTGCGTTCCTGTATCCAACCATCAAAATCTTTATCAGTTATTTTGTTAGGATAATTTAAAGCCGGATGATTGGGTAACAGGAAATTTACTTTGGCTGTTTCGTCTGTAACCCTTGTTCGGCCTATATTCAAAGGATAAGGAGCTATCCTTGCCTTTACAGGACCAATCTGGTTGCTGGTGTTGTATTGAACAAGTAATACGCCGCCGGCTTTTACAAACTGCATCAGTTCATCATACACATTGTTCATCCAGTCGTTGGTATTGTAAGCTCTTACGCCTGTAATGATAGCATCAAATTGTTTTAAATTAACAGCGGTAATATCAGCTTCTTTTAAGGTAGTTACTTTGTAGCCCATTTGCTCTAATGCCTGCGGTACTTTATCGCCGGCACCGGGGATGTAGCCAACAGATTTTCCGGCAATTTTTAAATCGGCGATAGCGACTCTTTTTGCCATCGGTTGATGCAGGTAAGTAATAGCAGGAATATGGTCGTAATTAATATGCCTTACTTCGTAAAGAGGAGTATTCTGTTCATTTCTAAAAGATACTTCGCTTATATTGAATTCACCTTTTTTACCTGCATGGCTATTTTCAACATCGGTAAATTTTTCTTCGATCATTTTATTTGTTTCATTTATTTTATCAAATGCATACGGCACAGTGGCAATTATTTTTCCATCCATATTTACAACATTGTACTTGCCGGAATTGGCAGGTTTCATATTTTGTAAAACAATTGCAAAAGGAGATTTGGCGATATTTATTTCAGGAATGATTTTTAAAGACAAGTTTTGTAAAACACTTACAGGCTGGTATATTTCACCTTTAACAGGGTCTGTAAACCTATACCGGATGGGTTTGATAAATGTAAATTCAGTTCCTTCAATAGTTACTTTAAAAGATGCGCTCAAAGGATCGTTTTCTCCTTTGCCGATGAGCTGCTGATTGGATACATTGAAGCTACCTTTTTCCATGGGTGCTTCTAACCAATACGGCTGCGAAAGTTTTTCATCCTGCCTTATGAAAATTGCTGTTGTTTTGGAAACAGTACTGTTCTTTTTTAGCGAATCTAATTTGATGTCAGTGTTAAAAAAACTTATTGCAATATTGCCTGCTGTAATGCCAAGCCGGTTGTTGGCTGATGTAGTAATTTTTATTGTATCCCCCTGCACAGCATATTGATTACTGGCAGTTGCGTCTAAAAATAACCCGCTGGCATTTTCAATAATATTTTGTAACTCTTTTTGCTTTTGTTGTTGCCAGTAACTTTCGCCTGTTTGTTGAATGATGTTGTAAATATTTACCAGGCTTTTTAATGATGCAGCAGGTGTTTGCAAATTAAATCCTGCAATTAGTTTATTGATTGAATCTTCTATTGATTTTTGATTAATTCTTCCCCAACTCATATCTACTCCATCTGCCAAATCATTTACCGGTTTATCGCCTTTAATTGTTTCAAAATATTCAATTACACTGCCACGTTGTGCCGGTACACCAAAGCCCTGGCTCTTGTGCTGGCTGCGGCTTAGGGCTGCTATTTCTCCATAGCTTTTCCCCAGCAACGGATTGTACATGCCTACATCAACTTTAAACTGGCTTTCGTTTTGTGTGCTGGTACCACCAAAGTTGAAGGTATTCCACAACATGCGTTTCGCCTGCCAAACAGTTACGCCTTGTTCTAATTGTTCAGGGAATTTTGTAGGGTCTGCCGCAGCTTCAAAGGCTTCCCTGGCAAGGATACCGGATGCAGCATGGTGGCCATGACCGGCCCGGGTATCTTCGGGAAAACGGGCAATAATTACATCTGGTCTAAACTTTCGTACCACCCATACTACATCACTTAAAATCTTATCATGCCCCCAGGTGGCCAGGGCTTCTTCGGGTGTTTTACAATAGCCAAAATCGTAGGCCCTGCTAAAAAACTGTTCGGCACCATCAATGCGTCTTGCCGATAATAATTCCTGGGTGCGAATCAAACCCAAATCAATATTCTGTTCATCACCAATTAAATTTTGTCCGCCATCGCCCCGTGTCATACTCATATAACCGGTGCGGTATAGTTTTTCGTTGGCCAGGTAACCCAGCAATCTTGTATTCTCGTCATCAGGATGTGCTGCAATGTACAGTACCGAACCCAATACATTTAGTTTTTTGAGTTGCAATAATATCTCCGATGAAGTATAGGTTTTAGGAGTTTGAGCAATGGCACTAAAGGAACAAAATACAATAAAAACTAAAACTGCTAGTTGACGCATAATTAAATATTGATAAACAAAAATAGTTGTTTGCTAAAAAGTAAAAATACCATTTATAAAAGAACATGCTCCTGTTTGCGGAGGAGCATGTTAAATTATTCTAAGGTTTCATTCGAAAAATTACAAATGGAAAATTGCTTTATCATTGACCTGCTAAAAACACCGCATTGCTTAACAGTAATTTTCCGCTCTCCCAAAAATTGCGGAAAATAGGATTGTCTGTAAGGTAAATGACAGTTCCGATACCCATACTTTGTTCACCAATCAGCATGGCATCTTTAAATTTTTCTTTTATGCTGCTGCCTACAAAACCAGCAATGTAATTACTTTTCTTTATCACGCCCACATTCCAGCCATCCTTTAAAAATCCATACACATTATCATCATGTTTTAGGGTAAAATAATTTTCTCCCAGGCCAAAAGATAAAGGATGGGTTACATCCAGGTCAATTCTATAAATAGCACCCGCAATGTAGCTTTTAATACCGTCGTGTTCGCTTTCAGCAAATTTTTTCAGGTTGGCATAGGTTTGTCTTGGATCATATTTTTTGTCTTTCTCCTCATCTGTTTCTTTTAGTCTAATACCCCAATCACCAGCCGCCATTTGAGCTACAGCATTGTCGATGGCGATAATTTTTCCACCCTGCTTAACCCAGTTTTTTAAATCAGCACTCGCAGTGGTGTCACTTAAAAATTTGTAGTGTCCTGCAGGTACAATTAACACATCAATATTTTTCCATTTTACGTCCGGTACATCATCTGCATTTATTAATGTGATAGGATAGTTCAATTGCTGGTCGAATAAATTCCAGACTTCACCGGCATCGATTGGGTTAGATCCTTTACCTGTAATAAGCGCAACAGTGGGCTTTTTAATAAAGCGAACTTTATTACTGCCGAAATCAAAACCTGTTTCCATAAAACCAGAACTGACAGGTGTAACCACCGCACCAAATTCCATGGTAGTTTTTTGCAGGGCTTCTATTTTATCTTCGTTTCCCTTTCTTAAAATAATCAAAGTTCCTCGTGAAAACTTGTTGTTGTTTACACTAAAATCTCTTTCTGCAAAACGAACTTTTATTCTGGACTGCAACAAGGCAGCCAGCAATTTGGCATCGTCGAATGAATTGTATTTAATTAAATACCCGTAAGCATTAACAGGCATTACTGTTGGCATAATACCCGTTATTGGTTTATTGTCTACAGCTACTTTTTCTTTTACAGCGTAAGCCTGCAAGCCAAACACATAGGGTAAGCTCCAGGCTGTAATATCATAAGTAGCAGAGTCTGCCAGTTTAGACGTTGGTTCAAATAAAACCTTTGCCAGCAAGCCTTTTGGCTGGTAGGTACTTATTACTAAACTATTGCTGGTAGTAAAAGATTCTTCTTTCTGCGAAAAATAATTAAAGCCTTTTAATTGCAAGCCATTGCTAAAGCTGTACTGAATGCCATTGTTATTCAGCAGCTTTTTAAGTGCGTTAATTCTGCTGGTTGCCACATCGGTTATTATAAAAGTTTTATAATCGCCTACACCATTATTTCGGGCATCATCAAAAAATTGTTTAAAAGCGGTCATTACTTTATCCGTATTTTTTGATACTACTTCCAATGTACTCATACTGGTGGTGTAGTGATGTGCTATGCGATCGTACAAGGTAAGGGTATCTCCATTTTCCATAACAACAGCGCTGCTAGAACGGCCACCTCCACCTTGTTCAAATGTCATCCCTATACTACCGTTGTAAGTGGGGTAGGTATCGCCATACGAGGGATAAAATAAATCATACACTTCTTTGGTATAATAAAGCCATCCGTTGGCATCAAAATATTTGGCATTATTCCTGCCAATCTCCGTCTGAAATTTGCGTTGAAAAGGCGTAACCATTTCATGATAAGGCTCAGCGGCCGGTGCAAAATAATAGGGGTTATTGTAGCCTTGCTCATGATAATCGCTATGAACCTGCGGCATCCATTGGTTGTATTTCTTAAGTCTTTGTTGTGTTTCTACCTGGGTTTGCCATGCCCAGTCACGGTTTAAATCAAAATTGTAATGATTGGTTCTGCCGCCGGGCCATGGCTCCTGGTGTTCCCTTGCATTAATATTGGGGTTTACATTTTTACCCACCATTTGAGTCTGCCAGTTTACATACCTGTCCCGGCCATCGGGATTAATGCAGGGGTCAATAATCACAACTGTATTTTTTAAATATTCTTTGGTTGCAGCATTGCCCGGGTTTAATAACTCATACAATACTTTCATGGAAACTTCGCTGCTGCTGGTTTCGTTGCCATGCACATTGTAACTGAGCCATACAATTGCAGGTGTGTTAATGTCGCCGGCTTTGTCTGCTAATATTCCGGTAAGCCTAAGGTTGTTTTTGCGGATGTCTTCCAGGTTTACAAAATTACCAGGCGATGCAATATAGGCCAACAGCAAAGGCCTGCCTTCGTTGGTTTCGCCATATTGCTCCAGTTTCATTTGAGTGTCTGCAACAGTTGCTACATAGTTAAAATAATTTACGATTTTAAAATGAGGGGTATATTTACTCCCCAACGGATAGCCTAAAAATTCATCCGGACTTTTAAGGTTTTGTGCCTGCATTAAATTGGATGTAAACAAAAAGAGGATAAATAATAAATGGATTTTCTTCATAAATGGAAATGGTGATTTAGTGGTTTGTATTTTTTCAGTATCAGTTAGTTGTTAAAAAAATGCTTTCTGATTTTTAGTTGTCATTTGCCAGAATGATCTTTTATCTTATCCATCATCGCCCTTAATTCCTTAATCTCTTTTGCTTGTTGTGTAATAATTACCTGCTGTTCTTGTATTGCTTTTACTACGGTGGCGGTAAAATCATTGTACCTGATACTATACATTCCTGCATCATCTTTGGAAATAATACCCGTGTTGGATACGCCTGAATTTATTAATGCTTCTTCAACTTCCTGGGCTACAAATCCATATTCTGATTTTCTGCTTTTATCGTTGTTTCTAAAATAAGAAACTGGTCGTAACTGCGAAATAAAATTCAAGCCCAGGTTGCTGTTTTCAATGGCTGATTTCCACCTGCTGTCGCTGGTAATTGTCCAGGCTACCTGTACACCGGCATAGGTTATATTGGCATCGCCAATGCGTACCTGGTTATCATTTGTAGCAGAGGGAACATTTGCCCTGGCACCAATGGCAATATTGTTATTTCCAGTAGTGTTATTAGCCAATGCCTGGTGGCCAATGGCAGTATTGTAATTTCCTGATGTGCTAAAAAAAAGTGTACTGTCACCAAATGCGTTGTTAAAGGAGCCTGCGCCATTAAAAAGTAATGCGTTGTAACCAAATGCAGCATTATTATTGCCAAGACTATCGTAAAATAAAGATTGGAAACCTGTAGCAGTATTACGGCTTGCGAATTGGTTATTTACCAGCGCATTATTACCAATTGCAGTATTGCGTTGTCCGGAAATATTTGCATTCAAAGCATTTACACCAAAGGCCGAATTTGAAAGTCCGGTGGTATTGCTTGCCATAGCAGCCTTGCCTACCGTTGTATTGTTATTGCCACTGATATTACTACTCAGTGATCCTGAACCTACCGCTGTATTATTGAAACCTCCACTATTTTGATACATTGCCTCAAATCCTACTGCTGTGTTGTTACCGGCAATATTTGAAAAAAGCGCCCTAAAACCCAAGCCGGTATTGCGTGATACTAAGTCTATCTCCCCCGATTTTTGATTGTTTACTTTAAAATAAAGTGGGGTTACATCGCTAGTTCCAATAAAGTTTGCAACAGTTGTACCAGCATTACCATTCAATCCCCAAAATGATGGAGCACTTATATTTAGCCATTTTGTACCATCGTTGATATAAAAACCTGGCACTACATTATTGGGAGCTACGCCGGAAGTTGCCGTATTGTACAGCATCATACCCTCCACAAAATTAAGTAAAGGCGATGCAACATTAGTAGCATTTAGTGCCAAGCGTGGAATAAGCAACCCCTTGTTAATGCTGCTAATATCGAGGGCTGCATTGGTATTAGGTGTAGAAATACCAATGCCTACCTGGGCATTTGCTGTGTTTAGCATAGCAAGGCATGCAGCTAGTTGGAAAATTTTTTTCAAGCGATGAATTTTTAGCAGATGAAAAAATAAATATTGAACTGGTTAATCCGGTTATTGAAAGCTATAACAAACTAACTGTTTTTGTTGGTTGTTTTCGATTGTTTTTTTTGAGTACAGTAATGTTGCTAAATTGCTACCTGAATAAAAAGCAATAACCACCAATTCACTGATGAAGTTGCTGGCCCTATTAAATTCAGGATTATAATAAATGTTTAAAAAATAAAAAATGATGAAAAACTACCTCATTACATTCATGCTATTGTTTTGTTTGATTGCGGTGCAAAGTACGGCACAAATCAATCCTTATAAATACCATTCACAAAAAAAAATAACTGTAAGCCACGGGGCAGTTGTAAGCGCTCATCCACTGGCAAGCCAGGTAGGTTTACAAATTTTAAAAGCCGGGGGAAATGCGGTAGATGCTGCAATTGCAACACAACTGGCATTGGCGGTGGTGTACCCCGGGGCCGGTAATATTGGTGGAGGTGGTTTTTTGGTTGGCCATTTGCGTAACGGAAAAAATATTGCGATTGACTACAGGGAGATGGCTCCTGCAAAAGCAAGCAGAGATATGTATTTAGACAGTGCCGGCAATCCTCAAATGAAATTATCGCAGGATGGTCATTTGGCTTCCGGTGTACCCGGCACCATTGCAGGGTTATTTGCCAGCTTAAAATACAGCAAACTGCCGTTTAAAAAACTAATTCAGCCGGCAATTGAATTGGCGGAAAAGGGGTTTACTTTATCCGATGCACAAGTGGAAGATTTTAATGAATCAGCAAAAGAGTTTCTGCAATTAAATGTATCCCCGGTTGCATTTGTTAAAAAGGGGGGTTGGAAAAAGGGTGACATTTTAATACAGAACGAACTTGCCAACACGCTAAAAAGAATTCGTGATTTGGGAGCCAAGGGTTTTTACGAAGGTGAAACCGCCCGGTTTATTGTTGCAGAAATGCAGAAAGGCAAAGGCATCATCACATTGGATGATTTAAAGAATTATGTGGTTAAAGAAAGAACAGCCACCCGTTTTGGTTACCATGGATACGAAATCGTATCTATGCCTTTGCCCAGCAGTGGGGGTATTTTATTGCAACAGATGCTGGGCATGATTGCCGATAAAAATGTTGCGGCAATGAAATTTCAAACACCGGCCAGTGTGCAGTTGATGACAGAGGTGGAACGCCGTGGCTATGCAGACAGGGCGGCATTTTTGGGCGATGCTGATTTTGTAAAAGTGCCGGTAAAAATGCTGGTAAGTGCTGCCTATTTAAAAGAGCGGCTGGCCGATTACGATGCAACCAAAGCCGGTAACAGCACAGCAACGGTTGCTGGAAATATTGCCGAGAGTGAGGAAACAACCCACCTAAGTGTAATAGATGCAGCCGGTAATGCCGTGAGTGTTACCACTACTTTAAACGGACATTTCGGTAGCCGGACAGTGGTGAGCGGTGCAGGGTTTATTTTAAATAATGAGATGGATGATTTTAGTGTAAAGCCAGGTGTGCCTAATATGTACGGTGCGGTGGGTAACGAAAAAAATGCCATAGCCCCCGGTAAAAGAATGCTCAGCAGTATGACGCCTACCATTGTATTAAAAAATAATAAGCCCTACCTGGTGGTTGGTACCCCCGGTGGTACTACCATACCTACCAGTGTGTTTCAAAGTATTGTAAATGTGGTTGACTTTGGTATGAGTGCCGACGATGCAGTAAACAAACCCAAGTTTCATCACCAGTGGCTTCCCGATATGATTTTTACTGAAAAGGATTTCGATGCTGCCACTATCGTTGCGCTTGAGGCAATGGGGTATAAAATTAGTAAGCGTGGTAATATTGGAAGAACTGAAATGATACAGGTGCTGGGTAAAAAAATAATTGCAGTGGGTGATAAAAGAGGCGATGATGCTGCTGAGGGCTATTGATTTTTTTAACCATCTTTTAAAGCTGAATAGTTACTGTAATATTTCTCTGATTAATTTCCTAACTAATAATTTTTTCATGCAGACGTTCGCAACTACGTTTTTACAATCAGCCATCAAAAGGCTTTTGTATTATAAAGATTTAGGCGATAAAACACTCGGCAGGTTAAACGATGCTGACTTTCATTTTCAACCCAATGAAGAAAGCAACAGCATTGCTGTAATCATTCAGCATCTAAATGGTAACATGCTCAGCCGATGGACGGATTTTTTAACAACCGATGGAGAAATGGAATGGCGGCAAAGAGATGCAGAATTTGAATTGCAAAATTTATCTAAAAATGATTTGATCGCAATGTGGGAAAAAGGCTGGCAATGCTGCATCAATACACTACAATCACTAACGCCGGATGATTTACTAAAAACCATCACCATAAGGCAGGAGGCAATGTTAGTAACAGATGCCATCAACCGGCAATTAGCCCATTATCCTTATCATGTAGGACAGCTGATTTATATCGCAAAAATCCTTCAAAACCATCAGTGGGAATCACTATCCATTCCCCGAAAAAATAAAAGGTGAATCTGGTGCTAAATTTTTGGTATTGAATTTGCCCTCCGAAAGCGTTTCGCTATTTTTACCCAAATTCTACTTTTACACTGCAAAAATTCTGGAAAATATTAAAAAGGTCTGTATCGGCAGTAGTGCTGCTGATACTATTGCTGTATGGTGCTGTGCATTTGGTTTTTGTACAAAACTATTTAACCACCAAAATTACCGGAATATTAAGTGAGAAATTAAATACCACCGTAAAAATAGACCATATCAATTTTAGTTTTTATGATAAACTCGATTTAAGGGGTTTGCTGGTAAAGGATCATAATAAAGATACCCTTTTATATGCCGGCAGTGCCAAAATCAACATCACCGATTGGTTTTTTTTCAGAGACAAAGTTGTACTTAAATATGCCTCCCTGAGTGATGCCAAAGTAAATATGCATCGTACAGATTCTGTTTGGAACTACCAGTTTTTAATTGATTATTTCGCCAGCCCTAACAAATCAAATAAAAAAAATAAGGTTGAGTTTGATGTTAAAGAAATTCATCTTACCAATATTCAATTTAACCAGGTTGATAAATGGATTGGCAAGGATCAGATAGGTGTGGTAAAAAAAATGGATTTGCTGGCCGATACAATGGACTTTAAAAAAAAGCGTATCTGGATCAATTCAATATATTTTGATGAACCTTTTTTCCTGATATCCGATTACACCGGTAACCGGGATAAACCTGGATTAACGGTTGCCCAAAAGAAAACAATTGCTTTGCCTAAAAACAATTCGTTACGCTGGAATCCCGACGGCTGGGTGATGAATTTAAAAATTCTCCACATCCAGAACGGCACTTTTATAAATGATAGTGAAACAGATAGAACGGCGTATGTTGATCAGTTTGATGGCAGCCATTTATACTTTAGTAAAATAAATGGTAACCTTAATAATATTCATTTTGAAAAAGATACCCTGTTTACAGATGGCAATTTAACTACCAAAGAACGCAGTGGTTTTGAAGTGAAAAAGCTGCAAGCGCACATTAAGTTTACGCCGGAAATAATGGAATTCAGCCAGTTGGATCTGGCAACCAACAAAAGCAGGCTGAGTAATTATTTTGCTATGAGGTACCAAAATTTTAATGAAGATATGGGGCACTTTCTTCATAATGTAAAGCTGGAGGGTAACTTTAGA
>JANPNY010000306.1:0-5310 GCA_031427745.1 Chitinophagaceae bacterium
CCCCGGTTAAAATTTTTTCAATTGTTGCTAAAGAATTATCTACAACTATTTCGATAGCATCCATACTTTCCAGCTGCCTTGCATATGCACCAACCACTTGAAATTTATGTGGATAAAAAACTTTTTCAAAAAAACTTTTTAACGGAAAAATTAGTGCTTCAACCTGCGAAAAAAGAAAACTTCCTTTGCTCTTCAAATAATATTCAATTGTTTCAATTACATTTTGCTGCGTTTTTTCTCCAAAGCCTTTGTATAATTTTAACCTGTTTTCTTTGCAGGCATATAATAATTCTCCCACACTTTCTATCTCCATTTCTTTCCAGATGGTGGCAATTTTTTTTGGACCAATACCTTTTATGTTTAGCATTTCCAAAATACCATCGGGAGTTTTTTCAATCAATTGATTCAATGCAGATAGCTCGCCGGTTTGTAATATTTCAATTATTTTCTTTCCACCCGATTCTCCAATTCCTTTAATTGCAAATAAATTTTCTGTTGGCAGTGTACTTAACTGTACAGTTAATTTATCAACAGTAAAAGCAGTGTTGGCATATGATTTTGCTTTAAAACTATTTTCTCCATGTATATCCATCAACTTCGCTAAAAGTGAGAAGCAGTCTGCTATTTGAGCGTTATCCATAAAATAAAAGTAAAGAAAAAGAACGTGTTGTTAGCAAATTATCAGTTGGTATTTAATACAATCACCTACAATGAAACATTCTAAAAACAAAGGTGCAGAATTAAAAAGTCCCGGTTAATTTAACCAGGACTTTGTTATTAGTTTTGCTTAAGAAAGAATTACTTTTTCTTAGCAGCAGCTTTTTTAGCTGGAGCAGCTTTCTTTGCTGGAGCAGCTTTTTTTACTGGAGCAGCAGCTTTTTTAGCTGGAGCAGCTTTTTTAGCCGGAGCAGCTTTTTTAGCAGGAGCAGCAGGTTTTGCTGGAGCAGCTTTTTTTGCTGGTGCAGCAGCTTTTTTTGCAGGAGCAGCTTTTTTAGGAGCCGCTTTTTTTGCAGTTGCCATGTTTTTAAAATTTAATGGTTAGTAAATAATAACTAAAAATAAAAACATTTTTTTATCTGCCAAAAAAAACTTTAATACTTATGCACTTGCCTCAACAGCATTTACAGAAATATAATTTTTATCACCTCTGCGTTTTTTAAATTCTACTACTCCATCAGTCAAGGCAAAAATGGTAAAATCTTTTCCAACACCCACATTTTTACCAGGATGATAAACTGTGCCGCGTTGACGAACAATAATGTTACCAGCTATAGCAGTTTGACCACCATAAATTTTAATGCCTAATCTTTTGCTTTGTGAGTCACGTCCGTTTTTTACCGAGCCTTCACCTTTTTTATGTGCCATTTTATTTTTGTTTTTTTGTTAATCCGGCAATTGAGTTTACCAGCTTTTTTATTCTCAATCTTTAAGACTTTTAAGAACCAATTAACCAGTTAACAGCTTTACCCGTTCAACTTATTTATTAAGCAATTTCAGTAACCTGAATTTTTGTGTAGTGTGTACGATGACCGTGCTTTTTACGGAAACCTTTTCTTCTCTTCATTTTAAAAGCAATCACTTTATCACCTTGTACAAGTGCTGTAAGAATTTCTGCTTTTACAATGGCCTTTACTGCGGCACCCACACTAATGGTGCCGTCGCTATCAGTTAACAACACTTCTGAAAATTCCAGTGTATCTCCACTATTGCCCCCGATATGTGGTACATACAGGCTGTCGCCTGCTTTTACTTTAAACTGTTGACCAGCTATTTTTACTACTGCTAACATATAAAAGAATTTAAATCCCGATTTTTTCGGGAGGCGAAGGTAGGGAAATAAGCTTTAAAAATTATTTTTCTGCTGCATGATTTTGAATAAATAATCCAACAATTTTGAATTAGTGACATTTTTCACCTCGATCCTGCCCCTTAACTACCTGTTTTTCAAAGTTTATACCTTTAAAAGGCAAAGGTATTATATTCGCAACCTGTTATGAAAATACTAATTGATTTGTGGAAATTTATTTTCACCTTTTATGGGTTTGTATGTTTTATAGCCGGATTATTACTGGTTTTTCCATTTGTTATCGTGGCGTCTTTCTATGGAAAAATAAAAGGAGGTAATTTTATTTACAAAATTTGCCAGTACTGGGCAGATGCGGTGGTGTTTCTTTGCGGTATTTTTCACCGCAATATTTACGAAACACCCCATAACAGCCACCAACCGTATGTTTTTGTCTTTAACCATACTTCTTATATGGATATCCCCGTACTGATGAAAACAATCCGCAAACAGCATTTCCGGATTTTAGGAAAAGCAGAAATGACACTTATCCCGCTTTTTGGATTCATATACCGGCAAGCGGTAGTATTAGTGGATAGAAGCAGTGCTGAAAAAAGAGCAAAAAGTTTATTGCAATTGAAATCAATCATCAAAAAAAACATTTCCGTTGTAATTGCACCAGAGGGAACTTTTAATTTGTCTGATAATCCTTTAAAAGAATTTTATGACGGTGCCTTTAAAGTTGCCATTGAAACGCAAACGCCTATTAAGCCAATTTTGTTTCTGGATAACCGTGAAAGGCTTAACCCTGAATCAATTTTTTCTCTTACGCCCGGGCGCACAAGAGCCGTTTACTTAGATGAAGTTTCAGTGGAAGGGCTTACCACAAATGACGTGAAAATGCTAAAAGAAAAAGTATATAAAATAATGGAGCAAAAATTGATTCATTACAATGCAAGCTGGATCAAACAATCAACTGTTCAATAAATCTATCTTGTAAAAATAATTGTCATTCTTCATCTGTAATGTAAATGAGCGAACAGCATCAAATACCATTTCAAACCTCCCTTTTGGATAGTGATGATACCGCTGTCTCAGAAAAGTATGCCTGCTTTGCAGAGGTAATTCTCCCCCTTGCCTTACCTACAACTTACACCTATGCCGTACCGGAAAACTTTGCTGATAAAATTAAAATTGGCTGCAGGGTAGAAGTTATACTCGGAAAAAATAAACGTTATGCAGGCATTATAAAATTGATAACAAAAACTCAACCACCTTATAACACAAAGCCAATAATAAATGTGTTGGATGATCAGCCACTTTTATATAGCCAGCAATTGCAGTTGTGGAACTGGATGAGCAACTATTACATGTGTAGCGAAGGAGAAGTAATGGCAGCAGCCCTTCCGGCTCATTTTAAACTGAGCAGCGAAACCATCTTATTATTCAACGACGAATTTGGTGACGATTTTACCAGCCTGGATAATGAAGAATATCTGATTGCTGAAGCATTACAAATAAAGAGCCAGCTTAGTGTTACAGAAGTGCAACAAATTTTGGATATAACCCATGTTTACCCTGTAATAAAAACGCTGATAGATAAAAATGTATGTATTGTTTGGGAGGCTTTAAGTGAACGCTATAAAACAAAAAAAGAAAATTTTGTTGTCCTTAATCATTTGTACAACGACGAAAATAAATTGAGTGAGCTGCTTAATAACTGGGGGAAAGCACCCAAACAAATGGAGTTGTTGCTTAGCTATCTCCACCTTTTAAAAACAGAAGGTGAAGTATCACAAACGGCTTTGCTAAAAAAATCCGGAGCTTCTGTAGCACAGTTAAACGGACTGGTAGAAAAAAAAATATTGCTGATAGAAAAGCGTGGGGTAGACAGAATTAAAACGATGCCAAAATCTATGCAGGTAAATTTTGAATTGAGTATTGCCCAGCAAAAAGCAATGGAAGCAATTCAACAACATTTTACTGAAAAAAATGTGTGCCTGATACATGGTGTAACCAGCAGTGGTAAAACCCAATTGTACATAAAATTAATTGAGCAATATTACAATCTGGGCAAGCAGGTGCTGTATCTTTTACCAGAAATTGCCCTCACTGCACAAATGATTCGACGGTTGCAGCTTCATTTTGGCGGCAATATTGCCATCTATCATTCTAAATTCAACAACAATGAAAGAGTTGAACTTTGGAATAAAATAAAAAGTGGTGAAATACGGATTGTGCTGGGAGCAAGGAGCGCCTTGTTCCTGCCCTTTAAAGACCTTGGCTTTATAGTGATAGATGAAGAACACGATAGTTCTTTTAAACAGCAGGATCCGGCCCCGAGGTACAACGCAAGGGATGCAGCCATTTACTATGCATCACTTTTTAATGCAAAAGTTTTATTGGGAAGTGCAACGCCATCTATTGAAACTTATTACAATACCCAGAAGGGCAAATTTGCATTGGTGGAATTAAATGAACGTTTTGGCGGAATTATGTTGCCGGAAATTGAAATTATTGATACCAGGAAAGTTGTTCAAAAAGGCAAAGTGATGCTATCGCCGCAATTGATAGAAGCTGTTGAAAAAACAGTGGCAGCAGGCAGACAAGTAATTTTATTTCAAAACCGAAGGGGCTATTCCCCTTATTTAATTTGTGGTACCTGTGGCTATTTACCTCAATGTAAAAACTGTGATGTTACCTTAACATTACATAAATATTCTAACAAAATGCATTGCCATTATTGCGGCACTACTTACCCTAAATTAGTAGAATGCCCAGCCTGCGGCACGGTGGCATGGATTGAGAAAAATTTTGGAACAGAAAAAATTGAAGAACTGATTGATGAAAAATTTCCGTCCATGAAAGTAGCAAGGATGGATGTGGATTCGGTAAAAGGTAAAACAGCGCACGACAGCCTCATTAAATTATTTGAACAGCATCGGATAGATATTTTGGTGGGCACACAAATGGTGGTGAAAGGGTTGGATTTTGACAAAGTAAGCCTGGTGGGCATTCTCGATGCAGACGGATTGCTGAGCTTTGCAGATTTTCGTGTTAATGAAAGGGCCTATCAACTAATGGAGCAGGTAAGCGGCAGGGCAGGCAGAAAAGATATACAGGGAAAAGTGATGATACAGGCCAGCCAGGTAAACCATCCGGTGTTGCAGTTTGTACAGCAACACGATTACAAAAAAATGTATGCATTTGAACTTGAAAACGCCGGCAGTTTTTTTATCCACCCTTCAGCCGGATTATAAAAATTACCTTAAAGCATAAACAAAAAGATATAGTAGATGATATTGCTGAAAAATTAGGAGCTGCCTTGCAAAAAGATTTAAATAATTTTGTGGTAGGCCCTGCGGCACCGGTGGTAAACCGCATCAGAAATCAATACCTGATGGAACTATTAATTAAGTTGCCACTTGATATGAAGCTGATTGCTCAATACAAAAAAGTAATTCGCAATCATTTTAATTTATTATTAACCGAAAAAAGGTTTAAGGCTGTGTGGATGATTGCAGATG
>JANPNY010000307.1:0-3437 GCA_031427745.1 Chitinophagaceae bacterium
GCCTACTTCGAACTTGAGAAATTACCAGTTTTATTGTGATGTTTCTTTTGGTAGTCCGGGATGCACTGTTACAACCAATACTGCACAATATACCTACGATAGCCGTATTGCTTACCGGACAAAAGCATCCGGCAACTGGAGTGATAAAAATATATGGGAAATGAGTGACGACCTGAGTACATGGGTAAGTGCCTGTACTTATCCAATAGCAGTCAATAGCGATCAGGTGACAATCTTAAATAATCACTCTGTTGTAATGGATATTTCTTCAGATATTTCGATTGATAAACTGACGATAGATGCAGGTGCAACATTAACTACCAATTTTGATGCAGGCTTACAAATTAACAATGGAGTTGTATCTGGGGCGGATTTTATTATTAACGGTACATTTATAGATGGCGCTATGATTCCTGGAAACAGTCTTGCCTTTGACGGCTTGTCCAGTTGGATAATGGGGCCGAGCGCTACTCTTGTCAGAACTAATACGTCTTCCTCAAGTGTATATAGAGATAATTACTATTTAGGTATGAGCAATATTCCAGCTACGTCCAACTGGATCATCAGAGGGAATTCAACCACTGATGTAAGTTTTACAACTACGGCTGGTTCAACCGGATCTTTCCCTTCTGCTACTTATTACCCTAATCTTACATTTGAAAGTAATAATGGCTCTTGGGCACCTGCAGTTTCCTCCAGCAAATTTACCGGTTACCTTGCCTTTGCTACTGTAAAAGGTAATTTAGACATTGGGGGAAATGGATCCGGTACTGTGACCATCACCAATGAAAATACCAACAATACACCTTTACAAATTTTAGGCAACCTTCTGGTACGTTCAGGCAATACACTCACAACAGCCGCAAGTGGTACCGGATTTGAAGTAAAAGGAGATGTAACAGTGAATGGAACGCTTACAGCCATATCAAACATTTCAAATCCTGTTGGTTTATTAAAACTTTCTGGTACCACCAATCAAAATATTTCAGGGACCGGCACTATCAACCTGCAGGATGTTACTGTGGCTAACACGGGGGCTGTTATTTTATTAAATAAAGATATTACTATACCGGGGGTGCTTACAAATGCTGATGGAAGCAATCTGAACCTGGTTACCGGCAACATCACCCTAAAATCTACAGCATCTGCAACAGCAAGGGTAGCACCGATAAACACAGGAGCAATTGCATATGGAACCGGTAAATTTATTGTTGACCGTTACATCCCTGCAAAGCGTGCCTGGAGGTTACTTTCAGTACCTGCAAACAATGGTCAAACCATTAGAGATGCCTGGATGGAAGGTGCTACCCCCAGTGTAACAGCATCATTGAGTAATCCAGATCCGGTTCAAGGTTATGGCACCCATGTTACCGGGCCGACGCCGGTCGCAAATTCCTTTGACGAATCGCCGCTGAATAATCCATCCATTAAAAAATATGCTGCAGGCGTTTGGAACAGCACATTAATTAATACAAGTTCTACCCTGATTAATAGTCAGCCGGGATGGATGCTATTTGTAAGGGGAGATAGATCCTATCCAATTTCCACTACCACCACTGGCACTCCGGCACAGCCTACTACTTTGCGTACAAAGGGCACTATTAAAACCGGAGCTGTTACATTGGCTAGTATTGGTACCACTGGCTTTCAGGTAGTAAGTAACCCTTATCCTTCTGCCATTAATTTCAATAGTCTAACAAGGGGAGGCGCAGTAGGTAACATTTATTATTTGTGGGATCCAAAATTGGCTGGTGCAAATGGTGTGGGCGCTTTTGTAACTTTTAATCGGAATAGCGCAGTTTATGACAGAACAACAACTTCGGCAGGAACCAGCACTTTGCCAACGGACGGTACCATCGAATCTGGTGCAGCATTTATGGTAGATTTTGGCGCAGGTGGCTCACTTGATATTGCTGAAACTGCTAAGGTTACCACCAGTGCATCTACTCCTTTTGGTCGTCCGGGAGGAAATGGTAGTAGTAATAGTAAACAAACAAGCTTACGTACCAATTTGCTGGCATTTAATGCAGACAGTACAGCCTTTTTATTAGACGGAATATTATCAACCTTTAGCAATAATTACAGCAATGCGATCACAAAAGAAGATGCGCTTAAAATCAGTAATTTCTCAGAGAACCTGGGCATTCGCCGCAATAACCAGTTGATTGCTATTGAAAGAGGCGAACCGTTTACAGAGAGTGATACCATCTTCCTGAATCTTAGCAGCATGAAAGTAAAAAATTATGGATTTGAGTTGGAGGGTAACGGTATCAGTGCCTACAACTTAGCGGCTTACCTGGAAGATACCTACCAAAATACTTCGGTTTCACTAAATGTGGAAGGTACTACTACACACACATTTAGTATTAAAAATATCCCTGGTTCATATGCTCCAAACCGTTTCCGTATCATCTTTAAAAAAGTGTTTACCTGCAATAACATCAACGCAGTTATGCATAACAATGATGTTGCAATAAACTGGCAGGTAACAGGTGAAGAAAACATTCATCATTATGAGGTGGAACGCTCCAATGATGGCAATAGTTTCACAAAAATTGCCACTGCCACAGCAATAGGTAACAACAAGGCTGCCAATGATTATTTACGGCTAGATGAAAAGCCAATACCGGGCATTTATTACTACCGCATTAAAGCCATCAGTAACAAAGGCGCCATTGGCTACAGCAAAACCGTGCAGGTAAAAATGATGAACATAAAATCATCTTTGTACGTATTCCCTAACCCCGTAACCAATGGTACCATTGGCTTACAGCTAAATACCCAACCAGCCGGTAATTATGCAGTAAGATTAATTAACGCTGCCGGGCAAACAATGCTCAGCAAAACAATTGCTCATGCTGGCGGCACAGCTTCGATTGCTATCACCTACCCGATTGTATTAAAAGGAAGTTACCAGTTGGAGGTAACAGCGCCGGGTAAAAAAGTAAGGGTTTTGAAAATTGTTTTGGAATAACAACAAATTTGCAACAATCACTCTGCCAAAAGTTTACACCTTTTTTTAAAAGGTGTAAACTTTTCCCGAAGAGTCTTCTGCTTTCAAAAATTTACCCCGACATATAAATCGTTTAATGAAGGCGTCTTCGTGCCAATGCCTTTTCCCGTTACGAGAACGGTAAGACCAAGCCCCCGCTCGCGCTGGTGAAACTTCTCATGCTGCTCGACCGTCACCCCAACCTGCTGAACGAGCTCCACTCCGGGCAATAGCTCACCACGCGCGCGCTTTGAAGAAAGGGCGGATGAAATTCGCGGCCTTCACAAGCCTCTCGGAATAAACACATTCTCCGTTGATAGGTTGTGATTGCACGGTGGCGGCAGGGACGCTGGAAGCTGCGTAAGCCAAATCGCCTTTCACCGTATCGTCAAGAATTTCGTCGTCCAGGGCGGCATGGGCCACACCCGTGCCAATGGTGCCCCGC
>JANPNY010000308.1:0-3079 GCA_031427745.1 Chitinophagaceae bacterium
GTGAAAGAAAAACAATTTGTCTTGTAATACATTCATTACAGGCAGGCGGAATGGAAAGAGTAATGGCAGAATTGGCCAATTATTTTGTTTCAAAAAAGAATGCTGTTATTCATGTGATTCTGTACGGAATTAATCGGGATATTTTCTACTCATTGCCTCCAGAAGTAATTATTCATAAACCCTCTTTTTTGTTTGATGATGACAGCAGAGTGCTTTCAACAATCAAAACACTTTATTATCTACGTAAGAAAATAAAAGAACTAAACCCGGAAGCTGTATTAAGTTTTGGGGAGTACTGGAATAATTTTGTTTTACTTGCAACAAAGGGATTAAGCATTCCGGTGTTTGTATCAGACAGGAGCCAGCCGGATAAAAGCCTTGGCCGCATGCAGGATAAAATAAGGAACTGGCTATACCCAGGCGCAAAAGGAGTGATCGCCCAAACAGAAAAGGCCAGGCAAATTTATGAGGGGATGTACCGGCATAAAAATATTGCGGTAATCGGAAATCCTGTAAGAGAAATACCAAATAATAATACGGTTTCAGAAAGAAAGAATATTGTATTGATGGTTGGCCGCCTTATTAAAACAAAGCACCAGGATAAACTGATAGAGATGTTTGTCAAGATAAATAAACCCGGCTGGAAATTGGTAATAGTTGGGTATGATCACCTGAAACAAAAAAACATGGACCGGCTTAAATTGCTTGCAAAAGAATTGGGTGCAGAAGACAGGGTGATACTGGCAGGAAAACAAGCTGATGTGGAAAGTTATTATCTTAAAAGTAAAATATTTGCTTTCACTTCAAGTTCAGAAGGGTTTCCAAATGTAATTGGCGAAGCGATGGCAGCCGGGCTGCCGGTAATAGCGTTTGATTGTGTAGCCGGCCCGTCTGAAATGATAGAAGATGGAAAAAACGGCTACCTGGTACCGTTATTCAATTACCAGCAATTCCAGGAAAAGCTTGCCTTGCTGATGAATGAAGAGATACAAAGAGAAGAGATGGGGGCGTATGCAAAAAACTTTATCCATAAGTTTAATGTAGTTAATATTGGGAACGAGTTTTATAATTTTGTTTTTCCGGCTTAACCAGTTTCAAAAAAATCAATGAAAATACTTGTAATAGGCTCCAGGGGGTTCATCGGAAAAAATCTGAAAAAATTTTTAGCAGCACAGGGGCATGAAGTATGGGGAGCGGATGTAATGGTTGAATATGCACATGCAGAACATTATTTTTTAATTGATGCAACCAATGCAGATTATCATGATATTTTCCAGGAGTATGTTTTTGATGTTTGTGTCAACTGCTCCGGTGCTGCAAGCGTACCGGATTCTTTGCAGCATCCTTTAAGAGATTTTAACCTGAACGCAGCAAACGTTTTTAAAATACTGGATGCTATCAGGCTTTTCAGGCCTGCCTGCAGGTTCATCAATTTATCCAGTGCGGCTGTTTACGGTAACCCTGCTGAATTGCCCGTTAAGGAATTATCTCCAGTATCACCTGTTTCACCTTATGGCTTACATAAACAAATAAGTGAGCAAATTTGCAATGAGTTTTACCGGTTCTTTGGTATACAAACCTGTTCGGTAAGAATTTTTTCAGCGTATGGAGAAGGGTTGACCAAACAGCTCTTTTGGGATCTTTATCAAAAAGTACAGAAGGGTGGTATTGTCTCACTTTTTGGAACGGGTAAAGAATCAAGGGATTTTATTTACATAGGCGATCTTGTAAATGCTATTTATCTTGTTGTGCAACAGTCTGCATGTAAAGGAGAGGTAATTAATGTTGCCAACGGAAAGGAGATTTTGATTGAAGATTGTGTGAAGGTTTTTTATGCTTTTTTTGAAAAGCCAGTAGAATATGAATTTATTGGTAAAGGAAGGGCAGGAGACCCTAATAATTGGGTAGCAGATATTGCAGCATTACAACAACTCGGTTACAGGCAACAGTATACACTGGAACAGGGTTTGAAAAAATATTATCAATGGATAAAAGAGACAGGTTCAGAATTGGAATAATATTCAATTTTACAAAAGGTTGGCTTGGCGGATTCTACTATTATCAAAATATCATTAGGGCACTTAACTTTTTAGACGATGAAGAAAAACCAGCCATCATCATTTTTTATAACAAAGATTATTCTGAATATCTCAGTGAGCTTCGGTATCCATATCTTCAATTGATTCCCTGGGAATTCCCAAGTATTTACAAAGGATACATCCTTTCGTTTATTACAGGGAAAAATATGTTCGTTGATAAAATGATCAGGGAATACCGTTTAAACGGGATTTATTCTGTTAATGATAATCCTGTTCCCTGTTATAAAGCGATTCCTGAACTTACAATAGCAGCAGCGTGGTTTCCTGACCTGCAGCATAAATTTTTCCCTGGTTTCTTTGATAAAAAAAGAGTTTGGCTCCGTGAACTCCGCTTAAAGCAAACACTCAAAAATGCTACTGACCTTGTGGTGTCGAGCCATTATACGGTTGATCATTTTATACAGTTTTACAAAATACCTTCCAGCCTTCGCATTCATGTACTGCAGTTTGTTTCTGTTTTGGATGAATATACGCCGGGGAATATAGAGAAATTAAAAGTTGAGTATAAGCTGCCACCTGAATATTTTATTGTTTCCAACAGCTTTCTACTGCATAAAAATCATTGGGTTGTTTTAAAAGCACTGAGTTTGCTTAAGCAAAAAAATAAACCAGTGCATGTTGTGTTTACAGGTAAGATGGAAGTGTACCCGGATTCAACTCATATAGATCAACTGAAAATTTTTATTGCAGTCAATCAACTGGAGGGAAATGTCAGCCTGTTGGGTGTAATACCAAGAGAAGACCAATTATGTATTATGAAAAATGCCAAAGCTGTATTGCAGCCAAGCAAATTCGAAGGCTGGAATACTACGATTGAAGATGCAAAATCACAGCAGTTGGCAATCATAGCATCAGGCATTGCTGTGCACAAAGAGCAGTTGGGAGATAAGGGTATTTACTTTGATCCTGAAAATGAAAATGAACTGGCGCAGGTATTAATTGATTTTTCAGTTAGCGATATTAAGCCACAGTTTGGAGTC